>JANPAT010000119.1:0-4815 GCA_031430075.1 Chitinophagaceae bacterium
GTCTACCAAAACGATTGTTACCACTTTGAACAGGTTTTGTAGGATCGAAACCAACAGCTGCACCAATTGCACCTTCATCAGCAAATTGATTTTCTGTAACAGCACCTTTAATATTAAAATCAACTTTTAAATGATTATTAAAAAATTTAGGACTTACTACAATTGCAGCACTTGTTCTTTGTAATCTGCCACCACGTAAAATACCTTGTTGATTTAAGTAACCTAAACTTGCTCTAAATGGTACTTTGCCAAAAATAGCACCACTCATACTTAAGTTATTGTCAGAACCAATAGCAGTTCTGTAAATTTCGTTTTGCCAATCTGTATTGGCTGTTCCCATTAACGCAATATCTGAGGGTTTACCATTTGCATTTACAAAATTTCTAAATTGAGCAGCAGAGAGAACATCAATTTTTCCTGAGGGTGTATATACACTTGTCATAGAAGAAAAATTAAATTTCGCTTTTCCACCAACGCCTCTTTTTGTAGTAATAATGATAACACCATTAGATGCTCTTGAACCATAAATTGCAGCAGCAGACGCATCTTTCAACACATTGAAGCTTTCAATATCGTTAGGGTTAATTAAACTTAATGCATTTGCTGAACCAGAGATTCCATTATTATCAATAGGCACTCCATCAATAACTATTAATGGATCGTTACTTGCATTTAAAGAAGCACCACCTCTAATACGAATGGTTGATCCACTACCTGGAGCACCACCATTAGGTGTTATAGAAACCCCAGCCACTTTACCAGAAATTAATTGCTCTGGTGTTGTAAATTGACCTTTAACAAAATCTTTTGCCGATACCACTGCAATAGACCCAGTTAAATCTTTCTTTTTGGCAGTACCATAACCAATTACAACAACTTCATCTAAAGTATCTGTTGTTGGTTGTAATGAAAAGTTCATAACACCATTCGCTGGAACTTGCATTTGCCCAGAACTATAACCTACAGAAACTATTTCAATTGTTGCATTAGTAGGAGCTTTAACAGAAAAACTTCCATCAGCACTTGTTGAGCCAATTGATTTTCCTCCTTTAATTTTTATTGTTGCACCAGCAATTGGTGCACCTGAAGCATTGGTTACTTTACCAGTAACCACTTTGTCTTGTGCATTGGCTTGTAGCACAAACAAAGGCATCAAAATGACGATTAACAGTCGTTTCAAATTCATGGTTTTGTTTATTTATTGTTATTTAATATCTCCACATTTAATTAAAAAAAAATTAACGTTCATTTAGTTTAAAGACCTTTTTACTAAGACAAAAATCTGTAGTTGAAAGTTGCACTAATTAGCAACTATAACTTTAGATGTTTGTTTGTTTCCATTTATTTCAAGTTGAATTAAATACAATCCATTCACCACTCTTCCCATTTCAAGATTTGATGTATTTAATTGATATTGTTGTTTTCCTTTTGATTTAAAACCTGAGAATAAATTTGAAATCGTTTTTCCATTAATATCTAACATTCTTAAATTTACAACACCACTTGTTGGTAAATCGTAATTAATTGTTGCAGTTGATTTTATTGGATTTGGACCAACCGATAACTTTAAATCTGTAATACGTGCCGGATTTATAGGTGTTGGATTTTCGCCAGAATTTAATATAACTGCATTGGCATTTTTATCTGTATAAATAAAATAATCTCCTGCTCCTAAAAACATTCCTTGAGAAGTAGTGGTTACATTTAATGTGGTATTATTTAAATAATCGTACCAAGTACCTGTATTTGGAAAAGTTACAGAAGTTCCCGTTGCAGAAACACCAAAATTTCCTACTATCACAACTTTTAAATTAGCATCTCCAAAATGTATTTGTTTAATAGACGATGATAAAGAAGCCGTTACTGAATTTACAATGAAGGCAGATGAGTAAGTTGGAAAGTTTCTTAATGCAAATATTTTAGAATAAACATTGTATAAATTTTTTCTATTGGCATTTTGAAAGTAATTCCACTTCACTGGTTTGTTATCTAATCTACAATTGGCATTAATAGTTCCATTTGTACAGTGATTAATAGAATAGTCGTAACCCAATTCTCCCATTTGCCAAATCATTTTAGGGCCTGGCATTCCTCCAACAAAAGCTGCCACCAATTCTTGTCGTTTAATTGCAGTATTAGTATCTTTTATATTGTAGCCTCCATTTACATTACCATAATTAATGTTTTTGAAATTTAATCTTTCTTCATCATGGCTTTCGGCATAACCTATTAAATGTGCATTACTCCAACCACGAGAAGTGCTTAAAGAGTTTCCAAAATCACTATCAGTGGGGTAACCCATACTTGCCTGACTAAATTGATGGTTTGCATTACCCCAAAGTAACATGCCATAATTAGATAATTCAGTTTCTTCAGAATTAGTTGCAAAATGTTCTAAAATGCAATATGAGTTAGGACTAATGGTTTGCATTTTATCGTAAATTCTTTTCCATATAGCAATCCTACTTCCATCATAATTACTCCAAAGGTTAACATCAGCACCGCTATTTGTTTGTGTAAACCCTTTTGATAAATCCCATCTAAATCCATCTACTTTATACTTAGTTAACCAATGTGTCATTACTCTATCAACAAAATCTCTAGTAGCTTGAGTTTCGTGATTAAAATCATAACCAACATTATATGGATGTGTTGCTGCTGCATTAAACCATGGACTGTTTGCAGCTGGTCTGCTATTCGCTGCATCCCAATACATTTGCACCATGGGGTTACTGCCAAAAGAGTGGTTCAATACCATATCTAATACCACTGCAATACCATTTTTATGGCATTCATCAATAAATAACCTCACTGCTGTTTCTGTTCCATAATATTTATCAGGGGCAAAAAAGTAAGCAGGATTGTATCCCCAACTTTCATTTCCTTCAAACTCTGTTATTGGCATTAACTCAATGGTATTCACACCAAGTTTTGCTAAATAATTGATTGAATCTTTAAGTGTTTTAAAATCATGATTAGTTAAAAAATCTCTTAATAACATTTCATAAATAACCAAGTTCTTTTTATTTGGTTTTGTTATAGGATATTGCCAATTGAAAACTGGTTTATTAGTTTGTAAAATACTAACAATACCCGTTGTTTTGTTTACTGGATAAGCTTTTAAATTAGGATATGTTGTTGCAGAAATATATTGATCGTTCCAGGGGTCTAACACTTTTTCACAATTATAATCTGCCACTTTTAAAGCACCATCAATAACATATTGATAAGCATACTCAACACCTGAAGTTAAACCAGTTAATTTAATCCAAAAATATTTACCATCAGCAGTTCTGTTCATTTGATAGTTTGATAATTCTGTCCAATTATTAAAATCTCCAATAACTGTTATATTCGTTTTATTAGGTGCATACAATACAAGTGTTGCAACTGTTGGGTCTGTTTCATAATTAATTCCTTCTGTAACCCCTGTAGGTAAAGGAGCAATGGTAATAGGGCTTGCAACATAAAATCGTACGGTATCATAAACTGTTGTTACACCATTATTAGCTTCTGAAACTATAATTTGAGAACCTGCTGTTGTAATTAGTGGATTTGCTGAAACGGTTGTAACACTTGCTGTTGTTGATAGCAAAGTGCCGTTAAAATACAACTTCATAGTAGATGAAGCACTTGCTTTAGCAGTAATGGCAACATTATCATTAACATTTTTTGTTATGGTTTCTGTACCCAAAATGTAAGTTGGCTTTCTTAAAGGATTATCAATTCTTGTATATAAATCTGTATCATAAACTGGCACATACATATCTCCCCCATCTGCGTTTCTTAAAACTTGTGAGCCCGTTGCATTTCTGAAAAGAATGGCTAGTCTTATAATTTTTTCTGAAGGGTTGGTCATATTAAAGAAAGTTCTTAACCCACCTGTAATAGTAAACTTCCATTTATTAGCACCCAAGTATGTTGCATTGGCTAATGCATTTGTTGTACCCCAAGTAAATGGTGCATATTTCCAATCTGAGCTACTTGTGCTTAAAGTTGTAATAGCACCTATATGAACATAAATGCCAGTTGTTGGTGTATAATCTTTTATTCCTAAGTTGCCCAAAGTAGCGTCACAAGTGATTTCTATTGGTGTTGATACTTCTTTAATAAATTCAGGAGACCAACTTAAAAGCTGTGCTGAAGTAACTAACGTTAGTATACAGCTAAAAAATAAAAGAGTAAAAAATTTCATAAGAAATCTATCAAAAAAATTAATATAATGTCAAAGTAGAAAAACAACAATTGTGTACTTTTAACACATTGAGTATACAAATATCATTAATTAATACAAATCAAAAAAATTTTTTATGAAATTTTTAAGATTTAGTAAAATGCTTGAACAAAAGGAAAAAAATATCAAAAATCAATACCAATAAACTTTCTACGACTTTGATTGTATTTTTCGAAGTTGAATTTGTATAATTTACCTGGTCGGTGGGGTACATCTTCTTCCATTTCATCAAGATCGATTAGAAGCTTCATATTGGCAAATTTTTTACGAAAATTTCGTCTATCTAATTCTACGCCAAGTATTGCTTCGTATAAATTTTGCAATTCACGTAATGAAAATTTATCTGGTAACAAATTAAAACCAACTGGATTTTCTTGCACCATTTTTTGTAACCATTTATGACAAGTTTGCAAAATTTCTAAATGATCGAAAGCCATTTCTGTAATTGATGATACACGATGCCAATGCAATTCATTATCGGTTATTTGTAAATTATGGTGTTGTACATTTAATAAAGAACAATAAGCAACTGTAATTACCCTACCTCCTGGATGTCGTTTAGGATGACTAAAAGTTTTTAC
>JANPAT010000120.1:0-1769 GCA_031430075.1 Chitinophagaceae bacterium
CTAGTATTTTACAATCTCTTACTCTATCATCAATTTTTCCATTAATGGTTCTTGCATTTGCAGTAATAGTAAACATAGAAGAACCCGTGCCCCAATTTGCAGTTTTAGCATCTGGATTTGCAGGCAAAGAGATATTAATAGAAGTTACAGGAAATGTTTGAGCTGATATTTGAGTACTAAAAATTAGAACAAAAAACCACCATGTTTTTCTCATAAAAATTAATTTTGGATGTGAAAAGAATGTGCCAAAGTAGGGTTTTATATCTGCAATTCAAAGAATTGCACCTTATCTTAAAATAATAAATCAAATAACTCTTCTTTTTGTAAAAGATTTTCTACAACTATAAAAAAGACTTAATATTTTAGAACTTTAAAAGAATAAATAATAAAACTTTATAATCAAAAAACACATGATATTCAAATTAAACATTTTGTTTTTGTATTTATTTTTTTGGATAACAAATTAATTTTTCAAATTGATTTTAAGTTTTAAAAAATGCAGACTTACTGTGAAATCATCACAAAAAAAAGGGGTTAAAATGTTAGTGATTAACTATTTTAAACTTTGATAAAGATTCAGATTTAATATTTCCAAAAAAAATAAATTATTGAAAAATTTTGAAATATCAAATTAATTATATTTACAACTAAATTAATTACTTAGTTTATAATAGTTTGTTGATGTGACTGAGTTGGCGTAGCTGTTATAAGATGTAATTACAATTAAGAATATAAATGTATAATTGACAGGTCATCTTTTTTCAGGGCGAGACACCTCGAACGTTAGCGGCAATAAGTTGACAGCCTTCGATTACAAACATATTTACAGACAACAATGTGCAAAATTTATAATTCGATAGGCTCAATAACAACTTTAAAATCTTGTATCAACGACCAAAAAAAGTATGCTTCCCTAAAGTTCGGCCATTTAAAAGTAGAAAACTAATACCAAATTTTACTAATTTTAAAAATAAGAAAAATGAAAAAGACAATTAGAAGCCCTAGAGTTAAAATTAAAATCAAAACAAACTGAAATGAAAAAACTGCTCTTTATTTTTTTCTTATTTATTTTCTATTCTTCGTTTTCTAAAGCAACAAATTCACCCGATACGGTTACTGTGGGAGTTTATGTAAACAGCGTACACGATATTGATTTTAAAGAAAAGCAATACACCATCAATCTGTGGTTATGGTTAAAGTATAAAAACACGGATTTTGATTTTTCCAAATATCTAGAGGTGCCCATCGCCAAAACCGTGGATAAATCTTTTTACACGGTAGACACATTGGAGGATGGCAGAATATATATGCTGATGAAGTTGCAATGTGTGATGAAGGATTCCTGGAAAATTGATAATTTTCCTTTTGATCGTCAAAAATTAAGATTCTCTATTGAAAATTCACAATACGATTCAGACGATTTAATTTTTGTCGAAGACACTGTGGGCAATCATTATTCTAAATGGATTACATCAGGTTGGAATATTATCCCGGATAGTTTTAGAATATTGACAAATATAAAAGAGTATGAAACGGCGTTTGGTGATCCAACATTGATTAAGCCTCAATCTAAATTCAGTGTGTTTAGAGTAAATATTGGCATTGAAAGAGATTCATGGTGGCTGTTCCTAAAATTATTTGTTGGAATGTATCTTTCTTTTCTGCTATCGTTCCTTTGCTTTTTCATTCACACCGATAATATCGACTCTCGTTTTAATTTAAGTGTGGGTTCTTTATTTGCAGTAATTGGTAATAAATATGTTATTGAT
>JANPAT010000121.1:0-7999 GCA_031430075.1 Chitinophagaceae bacterium
ATTGAGTAAAAAATTACGAAAGAAAATGAATCCATTACCACCTACAAAAATGGCAAAGCTGTAAAAACAACCCTCAAACATCTCGGCAAAAAACAAGCAACTATCACCTACAACACAAAAACAACAACACTAAACGAAGTATTAAAAAGAATTGCATTAGCAGGTTACGACAACACAGTTTTTGCAGCACCCGATGCAGCATACAATAATTTAGCAGGATGTTGCCAATATGATAGACCAGATAAAAAAGAAATAAAAACACCTACAACACAATCAGCAACTACTACAACAGAAACACCAGCAAAACAAGTCGAAACAAAACCAAGTAATTTACAAACTGTGTACGATGCTTACTTCGAATTAAAAGATGCTTTAGTAATAAGCGATGCAACCGTTGCAGCCACAAAAGCAGCAATACTTTTAAAAGCAATCAACGCAATAAAAATGGAAACTTTGGGCGATAATCATATGGCATATATGAAAGTAGAAGCCGACCTAAAACTACATGCCCAACACATCAGCGAAAGCAAAGAAATTGCACACCAAAGAGACCATTTTTCTTCGTTGTCTAAAAGTATGTATGAGTTAATAAAAGTTGCTAAAGCAAACACAACTGTTTACTACGACCATTGCCCAATGTATAACGATGGAAAGGGTGCAAATTGGTTAAGCAAAGAAACTGCAATCAAAAATCCTTACTATGGCTCAATGATGTTAAGTTGTGGTAAAGTACAAGAAACTATTAAGCAATAATTCACATTAAACAGTAGCGATAATTTTTAATTATCGCTACTGTTTTTCAAATTCCTTTAACAAATGACACACACTTATCAATTAACAGGAATGACTTGTGGCAGTTGCGAAGCCAAAGTAAAAAGCAGTTTACTAATGTTGCCAAACGTAACAGCAGTAGATGTTTCAAAAGATGCAAACACAGCAACAATAACAATGGATAAACATATTGCATTATCCGATTTTCAAAAAGCATTAGGAGGAGCAGAAAGTAAATATCAAATCACAGCAACACAACATAACGAAATTGCAGAACAAACAAAGTCTTGGATTGAAACCTACAAACCCATTTTATTAATCTTTTTTTACATCAGTTTAATTAGTGGTTTAATCAATTTTTATTCAAACAATAATGGGTTAATGGGTTTTATGCAATACTTTATGGCAGGGTTCTTTTTAGTGTTTTCTTTTTTCAAAATGCTTAACTTAAAAGGCTTTGCAGAAAGCTATATAATGTACGATGTTGTTGCAAAACAAATTCCAGTTTGGGCTTATTTATATGCTTTTATCGAGTTGGCTTTGGGCATTGCTTACGTTATCAATTTCAATCCTTTTATTACAAATATTATTACACTTGTTGTAATGAGTATTAGCATTATTGGCGTACTTAAAAGTGTACTCAATAAACAAAAAATTCAATGTGCTTGTTTAGGTGCAGTTTTCAATTTGCCAATGAGTACAGTAACAATTATCGAAGATGCTTTAATGATTGCAATGAGTGCAGTAATGCTTTTCACGTTAAACACATAATTCAAATAAAATGGAACAACAAAAATATACTTGTTCAATGCATCCTGAAATTATGCAAGACAAGCTAGGCAATTGCCCTAAATGTGGAATGACTTTAGTATTAGCAAACAAAACAGAAAGCCATAATTCGGGTTCGCACCATAATCATAATGGAATGATTGCCGATTTTAAAAAGCGGTTTTATGTAGTAATGATTCTTACTATTCCCATAATGCTGTTATCCGAAATGATACAACATTTTATGGGTGTTCATTGGCAGTTTGCAGGCTCGCAATACATTTTATTTGCATTATCAACCATCGTATTTTTTTACGGTGGTTTTCCTTTTCTAAAAGGTCTTGTTGATGAAGCCAAAGCAAAGAATTTAGGTATGATGTTTTTGATTGGCTTTGCCATAACAGTTGCATATATATACAGCGTAGCTATTGTATTTGGTTTAAAAGGAATGGATTTTTTCTGGGAACTTACAACCCTTATTCTCATTATGCTTTTAGGGCATTGGATAGAAATGAAATCTGTTGCAGGTGCATCAAGGGAATTGGAATTATTAGTACAACTAATGCCATCAGATGCACACCTTGTTATGTCTGATATAGTAAAAGATGTTAAGACAGATACTCTAAAAGAAAATGATATTATTCTTATTAAACCAGGAGAAAAAGTAGCAGCCGATGGAATAATATTGGAAGGTGAAAGTTACCTTAATGAATCTATGCTTACAGGCGAATCAAAACCTATTCAAAAAGTAAAAGGAGATAAAGTAATTGCAGGTGCAATTAATGGCAACGGCTCTATAAAAGTTACTGTATCTCACGCTGCAAAAGATTCTTATTTATCACAAGTAATAAAGTTGGTAGATGATGCAACAAAGTCAAAATCTAAAACACAATTGTTGGCAGACACTGCAGCAAAATGGCTTACTGTAATTGCACTTGTTTCAGGCATCGCAACGTTTTTATACTGGTATTTAACAGGTCAACCTTTAGCCTTCGCAATGGAAAGAATGGTAACAGTAATTGTTATTTGTTGCCCACACGCATTAGGATTAGCAGTGCCTTTAGTTGTTGCAAAATCAACAGCATTATCTGCACAAAATGGTTTGCTGATTAAGAACAGAACAGCATTTGAAAATGCTAGGAAAATTACCACCATTGTATTTGATAAAACAGGAACATTAACTGTAGGAAAGTTTGAAGTGTCAAAAATTATTTCTCTTCAAAGTGGCGTTAGTGAAAATGAAATCATACGATTAGCATCTGCATTAGAACAACAATCAGAACATCCAATTGCAACAGGTATTTTACAAAAAGCAAAAAACTTGTCTATTACAATTCCCTCTGCAGAAAACTTCAAAGCCATTACTGGCAAAGGGGTTGAAGCCACAGTAGAAGGTAAAAAAATATTAGTAGTTAGTCCGGGATACTT
This sequence comes from Chitinophagaceae bacterium, assembly GCA_031430075.1. Lineage (GTDB taxonomy): Bacteria > Bacteroidota > Bacteroidia > Chitinophagales > Chitinophagaceae > CAIVPM01. The sequence goes on from JANPAT010000121.1 coordinate 2,968, forward strand.
AAAAGAAAATAATCTTACTGTTCCACAAAACTTTATTGCAAATGACACAGAAACTGTTGTGTTTGTAATTATCAACAATCAATTGGTTGGTTACATTGCTTTATCTGATGAAATAAGACCCGAATCAGCAGAAGCAATTAAAACCTTAAAACAAAACAATATTAAATCAATATTGTTAACAGGAGATAATAGTAAAGTAGCAAAAAGTGTAAGTGATACTTTAGGAATGGATAGTTATTTCGCCGAAGTTTTACCACACCAAAAATTAGAAAAAATAAAAGAGTTGCAAAGCAAAGGAGAGTTTGTTGCAATGACTGGCGATGGCGTAAATGATGCACCAGCATTGGCAATTGCAGATGTTGGAATTGCTGTTGGCAGTGGTAGTGATATAGCAGCAGAAACAGCAGGAATTGTTTTGGTAAATAGTAATCCAAAAGATATTGTAAGTTTAATTTTATTTGGCAAAGCCACGTATAAAAAGATGATACAAAATTTAATTTGGGCAACAGGCTACAATGCAATAGCATTGCCATTAGCAGCAGGCGTTTTATATAAACAGGATATTTTATTAAGCCCAGCAGCAGGTGCTGTTCTAATGACAGTAAGTACAATTGTGGTTGCTATTAATGCAAGTTTATTGAAAGTAAAAAAATAATTCAAATAAGTATGCAAAAGCAAATACACAAAATATTTATCTAACAATTATTTAAAATGAAATTTCAAAAATGGCTTTTCAAAAAATTATTCACAAAAAAATGTTGTCAATAAAACAACATCATTCATCACAATTATAAATTTAAAAAAAATGAAAAATTTCCTATCTATTATTTTATTATTTGTATCATCAATAGCATTTTCACAAAATTCAGATTCTGAATCGGCAAAAAATGTGTTAAAACAATATAATGATGCATTACAAAAAATGGATTTATCAGGAACAAAAAAAATGTTTACATCAAATTCGCAAATTTTTGAAAGTGGGGGCAGTGAAGGAAGTTATGAACATTACTTAGAACATCACTTATCACCAGAGTTTAAAGAGTTTAAGTCTTTTACTATCAGCGATTATAAAGTTGATGTGGTTGTAGAAGGAAATATGGCTTATGCAATTGAAACTTACAACTATGTAATTGTAACATTAAAAGACAGCAAAGAAATTAAAAGAAAATGTGTTAGCACATCTGTATTAAAAAAGGAAGGTGATGCATGGAAAATAAGTGTAAGTCATAATTCTTCTCGAAAATAATTTCACAACTATAATGAAAGTAAATATAGTTTTAACTCTGTTTTTATTATAGTAAATGCTTTGAGGTTAAAATCAACAAATCTTTAAAATGAAATTCTTAAAATGGCTTTTCAAAAAATTATTCAAAAAAAAATGTTGCCAATAACAACATTATTCATAACAATTATAAAAATAAAACAAATGAAAAATACAATCATTTCAGCCATAGCAATGGCTTTCGTATTCACAGCTTGTAGCTCAAACAACACAAAAACAGAAACTACAAAAGACACAACTTCTAATGCAGCAAAAGCCACACAAACAACACCAAATGTCGAGCAATTATATGCTTGTTCTATGCACCCAGAAGTAATAGGAAAAAAAGCTGATAAATGTTCAAAATGTGGAATGGAGCTTACAGTGCCAGTTAAAGAAACTGCAAAACCAATAGCACAAAATTCAAACTTTTCTATTGGTGAAATTGTAACCAATTATCTAAAACTAAAAAATGCTTTAATAAAAGATGATGGAAAAGAAGCAGCAAATGCAGGCAATGCAATTGTGGCAGCATTTGCTAAATTAGATATGAAAAGTTTATCTAAGGAGCAAATGAAAACATATATGGATGTAGCAGAAGATGCAAAGGAACACGCTGAACACATAGGTGCTAATGCTGGTAAAATAGAACATCAAAGAGAACATTTTGCAATGCTAAGTAAAGATGTAAATGATTTGATAAAAACCTTTGGTTCATCTCAAAAACTCTTTCAGGATTTTTGCCCAATGTATAACGATGGCAAAGGAGCAATTTGGATTAGCGAATTTAAAGAAATAAAAAATCCATATTTCGGCAATAAAATGATTGGTTGTGGCTCTGTGAAAAAAGAGTTCTAAAATGAGAAAGGCATTTAAAAGGATATTGATTGTGGGATGCATTATATTTTTAGCAATACAGTTTTATCAACCTGCACGAAATACAGATAATGGGCAGGTTTTGCTCACACATATTACAAAAATTTATAACGTACCCGATAGCATTAATTTAATACTTGCAACATCTTGTTACGACTGCCATAGCAATAACAGCAATTATTTATGGTACGACAATATACAGCCAGCAAGAATGTTGGTAGAAAATCATATAAAGAATGGAAAAAAAAATCTAAACTTTAGTGAGTGGGGAAATTATAGCATCCGTAAGCAACAAAGTAAATTAGAAAGAATTATTAAACAGGTTAAAGCAAATGAGATGCCGTTAAGTTCATACACCATGCTACACAAAAACGCCATACTTACTGCAAAGCAAAAAGAAATGATGATCAATTGGATTAAAAATATTTTGCAAAACAATGATTAAAACAATTTAAATATAACCAATATGTTTAAAGGTAAAAGCTCAAAACGAATTAGAAAAGTTCATAGATACTTAGGTTTGTTTATTGGTATCCAGTTTTTAATGTGGACGTTGAGTGGCTTATATTTTAGTTGAACAAATATTGATGAAATACACGGCGACCAGTTTAAAAATAAAGTAGTAAAAATAGATGCCTTCACCAATTTAATAAGCCCTGCAAAACTGCAGCCTGCTGTCAGTCTTCAATCAATTGAGCTGAGAGAAATTGAAGGTGAACCATTTTACTGGATAAATAAAACAGTACTATACAATGCAAAGAATGGACTATAAAAAAATGGGATTACCAAGCAAGAAGCATTAAGTGTTGCAAAGAAATATATGGCAAAAGAAATGGTTGTAAAAAATATACAATTAATTACTGAAGTAGATAAACAACACGAATACAGAGAAAAATTATTGCCAGCTTATGTAATTGCTTACGAGCATCAAAAAAATGTAAAAGCATATGTATCTGCAAACGATGGTGCATTTCAAACAGTAAGACATAGAGATTGGCGTTGGTTCGACTTTTTATGGATGACACACACAATGGATTACGATGGAAGAGATAACATTAATACTTTTCTGTTAAGAGCTTTTTCATTATTAGGATTATTAACTGTTCTAAGTGGTTTCTTACTTTGGTTTACATCATCACCAACAGTAAAGCGAATTTGGAATAAAAACAAAACACCTCAAAATTAAATCCAATGATTCATAAAAAAACTTTATTAATGGTGGCATGCATATTCTCAGCACAAACCATACTTGTCCCTTTTACAAAAGCACAGGATATGAAAGGTATGGATATGACACCTAAAAAAACAAAGCCATCATCAACACATAATCATAATGCAATGCCTATGGCAAAAGATACAGTCAAGAAAAAAAATATGGATATGCCTATGGATGATATGAGCAATATGCCTATGCCAAAAGCAAATACAAATGCTGTAAAAACTATAGTAAATAATACGCCACCACACACAGTTCGCTACAATTTATACATTCGTGACACAACTGTAAATTTTACAGGAAAGCTAAAAAGAGCCATTGCAGTAAATGGGCAAATACCTATGCCTACGCTCACTTTCACAGAAGGCGATACAGCCGAAATTTATGTGCATAACGAATTAGAAGAAGAAACTTCTTTACACTGGCACGGATTGTTTTTACCCAATAAAGAAGATGGAGTTCCCAACCTTACACAAATGCCCATTAAGCCACACACCACACATTTGTATAAATTCCCAATCATTCAACACGGCACACATTGGTATCATTCACACACAGGTTTGCAAGAGCAAATTGGAATGTATGGAAGTTTCATAATGCTTAAAAGAAACAATGACAAAACATTTAGAAAAGGTATTGACGATTTGCCAACAATACCAATGGTTTTAAGCGAATGGACAGACTATAATCCAGAGAATGTTCATAGAATGTTGCACAATGCAACAGATTGGTTTGCCATAAAAAAAGGTACAACTCAAAGCTATGCAGAAGCCATAAAACAAGGTTACTTTAAAACCAAAATAAAAAATGAATGGAAACGAATGACAGCAATGGACGTAAGCGATGTTTATTACGATAAGTTTCTTATCAATGGACAAAACGAATTCTTTGCCCAACATTTCAATGCTGGAGACAAAATAAGATTACGCATTTCTAACGGTGGAGCATCCACATATTTTTGGCTCAATTATGCAGCAGGAAAAATGACAGTAGTTGCCAACGATGGCAACGATGTTGAGCCTGTAGAAGTAGATAGATTACTCATAGCAGTTTCCGAAACCTACGATATAATTGTTACCATCCCCAACAGTGGCAAGGCTTACGAGTTTTTAGCAACAAGCGAAGACAGAACAAAATCAGCATCATTATATCTTGGCAAAGGTCGCATACAATTAGCCAATCCATTACCCAAACTAAAGTATTTCGAGGGAATGAAAATGATGAATGGAATGATGAAAATGAATGGCGACCTTGACGATATGGGAATGAGTATGAGCCTAAACCAAATGGATATGAATGTTGTAATGTATCCTGAAATTACAGGCAATGCAAAGGGTTCTAAAACCCCCTCTCCCAAAGGAGAGGGGGCAGGGGGTGAGGCTATGGGCGATATGAAAATGGGTGCAGAACAATACAATGCAAATGCACTTTCCGACATAGTTACATTAAACTATGCAATGCTTAAATCACCAATAAAAACAACACTTCCTACACCCCTCTCTTTTGGAGAGGGGCAGGGGGTGAGGCTTTTAAAGTTTGAACTCACAGGAAATATGAATAGATATGTGTGGAGTTTAAACAATAAAGTAGTTAGCGAAACCGATAAAATACTAATAAAAAAAGGCGAAAATGTACGAATGATAATTTTTAATGGTTCAATGATGAGGCATCCAATGCAC
>JANPAT010000122.1:0-8923 GCA_031430075.1 Chitinophagaceae bacterium
TTCAAATTTGCTAGTAAGCTTTTCTAAAAGATGTAATAACTGCACTTCTTCTAAAAATTTCAATTTACCTGAAGCATGAACAGCCTTATAATTCCATGTACTTGCAATATTTTGTTGTTCATAATTGGTTGCACTTACATAAGAGTGACTACCAGTAAAAATTACTAAAACTTGATTATTTTTTTCGAAAGCAATTGTATGAAGCTGATTTCTCATCACATGACCCACAAAAAATAATGTATCATTTCTATTTTCAATTAATATGGGTACATGTGTTGCTACTGGTTTTAAATTTTCATCAACACCACAAATCATAACAAAAGGGTGTTCGTGCATAAAATCAAAAACTTCTTGATTTAGGTGAGCTTTAAAATGTGGTATGTGGTACATATAATTAAATTAAACAAAATTTAATATCAAATGTAAAAATATTGCTAAACATATTGGTACTAACTTAAAAGGTCGCTTATCAGAGTATTTTCGTAGCATGAAGAATTTTTTACTTTTTTGTTTTTTGTTCAACTTCAATACTGTTTATGCTGCAACCATTAAAGGCACAGTTACCGATAAAAATAAAACTCCACTAGCTTATGCTTCAATATTAATTAAAGGAACTGAAATAGGAACAACATCAAATTTACAAGGAATATTTTCTTTAAATGTAACAGATGGTAATTACACATTAATTTGTCAGCATATTGGTTTTAAAACTGTGGAAAAGAAAGTAAAATTTAAAAATGGTGAATCCACATTAGATTTTATTTTAGAAGAACAACAGTATACTTTAAATGAAGTTACGATTTCAAATAATGGTGAGGACCCTGCATATGAAATTATAAGAAATGCAATTAAAAAAAGAGAAGTTCATTTAAATGAATTAACTAAGTTTCAGTGTGAAGTATATATAAAAGGTTTGATACAACTAAGAGATTATCCAAAAAAATTCTTAGGAGAAAAAATAGATTTTGAAGATGGTGATACGAGCAAGAGAAAAATTATTTTTTTATCTGAAAGCGTTGCTAATTATTCAATTGACGGAAAAGATAAAAGAAAAATTGAAGTTTTATCTACAAGAGTTAGTGGAAGCAGTGATGGATTTGGATTAGCCAGTCCTCAAATTATTTCACTTTATGAAAATATAATAAACGTTGGTAGTGGATTAAACCCACGAGGCTTTATCTCTCCTATTTCAAATAATGCACTAAATTTTTACAAGTACAAATACGAAGGAAGTTTTGTAGAAAATGATCAACTGATTAATAGAATTAAAATCATTCCCAAAAGAAATTATGAACCTTTATTTTCTGGCTACATCAACATTATTGAAGATGAATGGAGAATCCAAAGTGCTGATGTTATGCTTGTAAAAAATCAACAATTACAGTTTTTGGATACTTTAAAGATTCAACAACTTTTTGTTCCAATAAATAAAAAATGGATTATTAAGCAACAAGTAATTTATCCTGCTGGCAAATTTTTCAATTTTGATTTTTTTGGCAGTATTGCTCAGGTTTACAGTAAGTTTAATCTGAGCCCAAACTTCCCTAATGATTATTTCAACAACACCATTTTAAAATTTACTGATAGTAGTAATAAAAAAACTATAGCATATTGGGATAGCATTAGACCTTTACCATTAGTAAAAAATGAAGCTGAGGATTTTATTAGGAAAGATGGATTAGAACAATTAAGAAAAGACCCTAAATACTTAGATAGTTTAGATAAAAGAAATAACAAGATAAATATTTTTCGATTGCTTTTTACAGGTCAAACTTTTAATAATACAAAACAGAAAGAATTTTTTAGACTAGATCCTTTATTAACTTCCACTATTCAATTTAATACTGTTGAGGGTTGGGTTGCAAATCTTGATTTAGATTATGTAAAAAGATTTACCAATAGAAAAACATTGCAAATTAAACCAACTTTAAGATATGGTTTTAGTAACAAGCATTTTAATCCAAGTATTTTATCCAGATACACTTTTGGCAAAAAATACTTCAACTCTATTAGTTTAAATATTGGAAGTAATGTTTTTCAGTTTGATAATAACAACCCTATAAGCCCATCTTTAAATACTTTTTCTACTTTAAATTGGACTAATAATTTTATGAAAATATATGAAGCAAGATTTTTTAAAATTAATCAATCAAGTGGGTTAGGAAATGGACTTACATTACAAACAAATATTAACTATCAACACAGGCTTCCATTAGAAAATACAACAGATTTTTACTGGAAGAAAATTGATGGTAGAAATTATACTCCAAATTATCCATTAAACATCAGCAACGAAAATATTTCAGAGCATAAAGCTTTAATTGTAACAGCAGAGTTAATTTGGAGACCAGGAGGCAAATACATTGAATTCCCAGATAGAAAAATTAGCATTGGCTCTAAATATCCAACTTTTAGTTTTTTGTTTAAACAAGGCATACCAAATATTCTGGGAAGCAGTGTTGATTATAGTAAATGGCAATTTACCATTAATGATAATTTGAACTTAAAATTATTGGGCAGTATTAATTATAAATTAAGTGCAGGTGGTTTTGCTCATGCTTCAAAAGTTTTTATTCCAGACATGAATCATCTTATTGGTAATGATATGACCATTGTTACAAACTACTTAAATAGTTTTCAATTATTGCCATATTATACATTTAGCAATACATCAAAATTATATAGTACCGCTCATGCAGAATATCATTTAGATGGTTTTATCTCAAATAAAATTCCAGGGTTTAAAAAACTTAATTGGTTTTTTGTTTTAGGTGCAAACTTATTTTACGATAATGATAAGAAAGAGGGTTACTATGAAAGCTATTTTTCTGTTGAAAATATTTTTAAAATAATAAGGATTGATTTTATTAAAGCTTATGCATCATCTAAAACTATTAATAATTCAGCAATTAAGTTTAGTACAGTAATTACTAACACAAGATAGTTTATTTTAAACATTAGCTTATAATGCATGCAAATTTTTTATCTTTACACAAATTTATTATATGTCTGAACCGGTTATTCTTCTAGAAGCTGTTAATATTTATCAAGGCAATGTGCTTATTTTAGAAGATGTAAATTTTAAGGTTGAAAAAGGAGAATTTGTATACTTAGTTGGTAAAACTGGAACAGGAAAAAGCAGTTTATTAAAAACATTATATGGTGAGCTCAGTTTAAAAGAAGGAAAAGCTAATGTTGTTGGTTTTGATTTGAGAATGATGAATTGGAAAACTGTACCTTTTTTAAGAAGAAATTTAGGAGTTGTATTTCAAGAATTTCAATTACTAACAGATAGAAACGTTCATGAAAATTTAAAATTTGTTTTAAAAGCAACTGGTTGGAAAGAAGAAAAGTTAATGGAAGAAAAAATTAATGAAGTATTAGAGCAAGTTGGCTTAAAAAATAAAGCCTATAAAATGCCTTATGAAATGAGTGGAGGTGAACAACAAAGAGTAGATATAGCACGAGCTTTATTAAATTCTCCAAGATTAATTTTAGCCGATGAACCTACAGGAAATTTAGATCCTGAAACTAGCGATGAAATTATGCAACTGCTTTTCAATATTGCAAAAAATTATGGTACTGCTATTATTATGGCAACACACGATTTTATTGTAATTAACAGATATCCTTCACGAATGTTAAAAACAGAGTTTGGAAGGCTAGTTGATAGTAATAACAAGGCTTCTACAGCATCGAAAGGAGTTTAAATTGTTGTGGATAAGCTAAAAGTTTTTATTTATTTTATCCACCCGACTGTTAAAAATACTATAACATACAGCTAGAGTTCTATTTTCACACCTGCTTACCTGTCCGCTACCTATGATGATCTTTTATAATGCATTCATTTTTATGAATGCATTTTTGTTTACAAGACTTTTCAATATTCAAGCATTTCATTTTTCAAGTTTATATTTGCTATAGTAGTTTTTTATACATAAAACAATAAATGAAAAAAATAGACTGGTATATTATTAAAAAGTTTTTATCTACTTTTTTCTTTGCCATTTTTTTATTTGTTGTAATTAGTGTTGTAATAGATATGAGTGAGAAAGCAGAAGATTTTGTTCGTTCTCAACTAACCACTTCTCAAATTTTTTATCAATATTATTTAGGTTTTATTCCACATATTACAGCACTACTATTTCCTTTATTTGTTTTTATTTCTGTAATTTTTTTCACTTCAAAAATGGCTACAAAAAGTGAAATTATTGCAATACTTGCTAGTGGTGTAACCTATAACAGATGGCTTCGACCTTATTTTGTAGGTGGCATATTTTTAGCCATTATTTTATGGTTTGCCAGTATGTACACTGTTCCCTTAGCAAATAAAAAAAGAACTGCTTTTGAAACGGTTTATATAGATGCAAATTCATCTTACGAAAAAACAATAAGTACAATTAATAACAGAGGTAATAGTATGTACTTAAAAATTGATTCGTTTACTTATGCTGTAATAAATAATTATGATACCACCACTAAATCGAGCAATGGATGTTATTTGTATAAAGTAATAGATAATAAATTAGTACAAAACAAAAAAGCAGATAGGATGTATTGGGATAATAAAAATAGAAAATGGATGCTTCAATCTATCATCGTTAGAAACATTGATACAATTAAAGAAACATTATTTCAATTGCCAGAATCTGCATTACAATTCACAGCAACTCCTAGAGATTTACTAAGAGGAAAATATACTAAAGACATACTCACTTCGCCCGAACTAAGCAGATTTATTGATTTGGAAAAGAAAAAAGCATCTGAAAATATCAATGAATTATTGGTAGAATATGGAAGAAGAAATGCTACACCCGTGTCAGTTGTTATTCTAGCATTAATGGGAGCAATCATTGCAGGAAGAAAGGTTAGAGGTGGTAGTGGAGCACATTTAGCGATTGGAGTTTTAATTGCCTTTTTGTTTATTTTAACTGATAAATTTTCTACTATATTTTCTACTAAAAGTAGTTTTCCTCCATCATTAGCTGTTTGGACTCCTAATATCATATTCAGTTTTGTTGTATTTTATCTTTATAAAAAAGCACCTAAATAACATGGAAATTTCATTTAACACCCCAGCTTTACTTTTTCCTGCAATAACTTTTTTAATGTTAGTGTATGGTAATAGATTTCTTGCCTTATCGAATTTGATTAGAAATTTACATGAGCGTTATAATAAAGAAAAAGAAAGTAGACCAAAAATAATTCGTCAAATAAAAAATTTAAGAACGCGACTCACCATGATTCAATCAATGCAAGCTCTTGCAGTTTTTAGTTTTTTAATTTGTTTAATTTGTATGTATTTAATTTTTAGAAACCATCAAAATTTTGCCTATATACTTTTTGCTATAAGTATGGTTTGCTTAATGACTTCAATGGTTATTTCAATATTAGAAATTCAAATTAGCACAAGAGCTTTAGAACACGAATTAAGTGATATGGAGGAAGAATTAGGAAACAGTAATGTAATTGTAGATTACTTAAAAACAACTTTCGATAAAGAACATTAATTATACACTCTTCCAAATCCAGCAAGCCTTTCATTCCAATAGCTTTCTTTTAAATCACTAATAGTAACCCCCTGACTTGTAGATGCATGAACAAATTTATCGTTGATTAGAAAAATTCCAACATGATTGATATAGTCTTTCTTGGTTTTAAAGAAAATCAAATCGCCTTCTTTTAAATTTTCTTTTTCTACTCTTTCACTTTGGTTAAACTGCTCAGCAGCAGTTCTGGATAAATTCACATTAAAATTATTTCTCATAATTGTTCCTGTAAAAGCAGAACAATCAATACAATTTTTTGTGTTACCACCCATACAATAACTAGTTCCCCACCATTCATCAATTTCCATAATTAATTTAATGTTACTTAAATTTTCTACATAAGTATCTAATAACAAAGCGTATTTAAATTGCAAACTGCTTGCTTTTTCAATATCTACACCTGAAGAATTATTTGTAAAATTTGGTATTTCGTAATTAGCAGAATTGCTTTTAGTTGTTGAAGGCTTGTGACTTGATTTAACAACACTGCCAGGACTTATTTCAATTCCATCGATAAAAGTAATATCCCTTGAACTTCTACCTTTTTGCTCATTTGTAGATGAATTATCTTTACTAGTAATACTTCTTACTGTTTTACACGAAGTAAGAATAAACATTACCAATAAAAAATATCCACACCTTTTCATAAGCCTTGCAATTTAAAGTTCTAATAAACAACTGCAAAAAATGAATTTTATTTTGTAATATCTTTCAATTAACTAAATTCACAAAAATTTAAATAATATGAGATTTTCTTTTTTATTGTTAAGCTTACTTTTATTGTTAAGCTGTAAAACAAGTAATAGTGATTCTAGTGCGAATGATATTAGCATTACCGATGGCCATCCTTCATGGATAATGCAAGGAAATATTTATGAAGTAAACACTCGCCAATACACAGCAGAAGGCACTTTTAATGCATTTGCAAAACATTTAGATAGATTAAAAGAAATGGGTGTACAAACACTTTGGTTTATGCCTATTAACCCCATTAGCTTAAAAGATAGAAAAAGAGATAGTACACAACTAGGGAGCTATTATGCTGTTGCAGATTATAGAAAAATAAATCCCGAATATGGCAGTATGGAAGATTGGAAGAATTTAGTGAAAACAGCTCACGAAAAAGGTTTTAAAGTAATTATTGATTGGGTTCCTACGCATAGTGGTGCAGATCATTATTGGTTAAACACACAACCAGAATTTTATGAGAAAGATAGTTTGGGTAATCCTATAAGTCAGTTTGATTGGACAGATACAAGAAAATTAAACTATAAAAATCCTGCTTTAGTTGACTCGATGATTGAGTGCATGAAGTTTTGGATAAAAGAAACAAATATTGATGGTTATAGATGTGATGTTGCAGGTGAATTACCAAACGAATTTTGGAGTAAATGTATTCCGGAACTTAAAAAATTAAAAAATATTTTTATGTTGGCTGAAGGAGATAAACCAAGTTTACACGATGTAGGATTTGATGCATCATATACTTGGGAAGAATTCGATATGATGAAAAGAATTGCTCGTGGCGAAAGAAAAGCTACTGCATTAGATTCAATTATTTTGAAACATGATACTACATTTCAAAAAAATAGTATTAGAATGTATTTTACTTCTAATCATGATGAAAATAGTTGGAATAAAGCAGACTTTGCAACTATGCCAGGAGATGTTCATGCTCCGTTTGCAGTTTTAACACAAACTATTAAAAGAACTGTTCCGTTAATTTATGGTGGACAAGAGGAACCATTTTTAGATAGTTTAAAATTCTTTGTAAAAGACACGATCATTTTTGGTAATTATAAACGCCAAGAATTTTATAAAAAACTATTAATGCTTCGTAAAGAGAATGTAGCTTTATCGGCTAATTCAAGTTTTACTAAAATCACTTCTTCTAATGATGCAAATATTTTTGCATTTGTTCGTTCACAAGAAAAAAATAAAGTATTAGTAGTAACTAATCTTTCTTCATCACAACAAAATTTTACATTCTCTAACGAGATGATTAATGGAGATGTAAAGGAATTATTTACAGGTTCTAAACAAAAAATAACAACCAACCAAACCATGAGCTTGCTAGCATGGGGTTATGCTGTATATGTTTATTAACGATTAAAACATTCTTAAATTAAAAAAATGATTGTTCGTTTTCTGAATTTGAAAACAATTCTTGCAGCTATTGCTATACTTATTGTGAGTGGAACTATTTTCTACTCACAATATATAGCTAATAAAATAGCAGAAGAAGAAACTAGAAAAATTGAACAATGGGCTGAGGCTGTAAAAAATAATTCAAATCCAAACATCACAGTTACTAATTTAACCACAAGAATTTTAGCAGAAAATTCTATAGAAATTCCTATACTACTAGTAACCGAAAAAAATGAGCTGTTAGATTACAGAAATATTGACAGTACAGGTGTTCATCAATCAGAAAATTTTGTAATAAATAAAATTAATGAACTTAAAAAAATTCATGAACCTATTGTTTGGAAAAACCAATTAGACTCTACCCAAATTAATAAAGTATATTATGGTGAATCTAAACTATTGAAAGAAGTAAGATACTACCCTATTGTACAACTCATCATCATTATTCTTTTCATCATCATTATATTAATTGCATTACAAACTAGTTATAGAAGTACTCAAAATCAAGTGTGGGCAGGGCTTGCAAAAGAAACTGCACATCAATTAGGCACACCTGTAAGTAGCCTAGAGGGTTGGCTTGAAATGTTGAGGGAGATTAAAGGGAACGAAAATATTGTTCCTGAAATGGAGAAAGATATTAATAGATTATTATTAATATCTGATCGTTTTGGAAAGATTGGTAGCACCCCACATCTCGAAGAAAAAAATATTGTTGAACAAATTAACAGCATGATGGAGTATATTAAAAAACGTGCTGGCCATAACGTGAACTTTAATTTGAATACAATAGAAAAAGAAGTATTTGCTCTCATATCTCCACCATTATTCGATTGGGTTATTGAGAATTTATTAAAGAATGCTTTAGATGCGATGGAAGGAAAAGGCAATATTATCGTTTCAATAAAAAAGCAACATCAAAAAATTGAAATTGAAATTACTGATGATGGCAAAGGAATTAGTCAACGCAATATCAACAAGGTTTTTAAACCTGGTTTCACAACAAAAAAACGTGGTTGGGGTTTAGGATTAACCTTAACTAAAAGAATTGTAGAACAATTTCACAAAGGAAAAATCTACATTAAACAAAGTGAATTAGGTAAAGGCACAACATTTAAAATTGAATTGAATTCTCACTTAAATTAGGGCTTAATAAACAAAGCTTTTAATTCATTAGCATCGTCTGGTTTAAGTTTTCCTCCTAAAATTAAACGTAATTGTCTTCTTCT
>JANPAT010000123.1:0-2265 GCA_031430075.1 Chitinophagaceae bacterium
TGCTGCTTCAGAAAAAGGAATTGAAGATGCTATTCAACAAGCTGTATCAGAAGTTTCTCAAACTATTAGAAATATTGATTCTGTTTATGTAAAAGATATTAAAGCACATGTAAAAGATGGTAAGGTTACCACTTATGGTTGTGTATGTAAAGTTTCTTTTAGGGTTGATTAGCGTTCTAAAAAGCTTTTATTAATGTAACATTCTTTGCCATTGTTGGTGTTCTTCACCAACAACTTTTTTTAATGAACCATTTTGGTGGTCTATCATTCCATTCATATTAATATAAATAAAAATTAATTGAGGAGTATTTAATGTATTTTTTTGATGGGAAGTTTAATAACTTTACAAACGTAGTTGGTGAAGAACACCAACTACGGCGAAGTTTTCATTATGCCATTATAACAAAAGCTTTCTTTATTAGGATGACCAATGATAATTAAGTTATTCATCTAGTGAATATAACTTAAAAAAAAATCAGATGAGCAGATGTATTAAACAGAAAAGCGTTTCAAATTTGAAACGCTTTTAATCATAATGAAATCTACATTTTACAATTTGTATTTCAGCATCTTGTACTCTATAAATTAATCTATGCTCATCATCAATTCTTCTCGACCAAAAACCTGCATACTTAAACTTTAATGGCTCTGGCTTTTCAATTCCACTAAAAGGGTTTCTAGCAATATCTTTAATTAACTCATTAATTCTTTTTAGTTTTTGCTTATCTGTTTTTTGCCAATACAAATAATCTTCCCAAGATTCGTCTACAAAAACATATTTCATATTTCAGCAAGTTTTTGTGTAACCTTTTTTCCTTTTTTTAATTTTTCAATTGCTGCATCTAATCTTTGTTCATTTATTTTAGAAGACATTTCATATTGAGTTGCTATTAGAGAATTATATTCTTCTAAAGAAATTACAACGACACCAGAATCCTTTCCACGATTGATGATTAATGTTTCAAAGCTTTTAGTTACTTTATCTAAATAACTTTTTGAATCTTTTCTAAAATCTGAAAGTGTGGTAGTAAGCATAAAATACATTTATATGTACAAATATATGTACTTTTTTAATTACTGTTATGAAAAAAGCGTTTCAAAATTGAAACGCTTTTTTGCTTGCTCTTGTTGGTGTTCTTTACCAACAACGTCTATTACTAAATTATTCTAGTGGTTTATCATTTAATTCGCATTAATATTTTCTTAAAAAGTAATTGATGTGTATTCAATGTGTAGTTTATGGAATTTGATAAATGTAGTTGGTGAAGAACACCAACTAAGGCTAAGGATGTTGCTAAAATATTTATTATTTGAGATCCAATATTGCAGTTTTAATTGTTTTTTCCTTTTCATCAGTCCAGGCAAAGAATATTTTATTTTTAGATTTTGTTATTTGTGGAAATCCACTTGCTCTTGCATCAGAGGAAGTTGCTACCATAATTGATTTTTCGATAATGCCATTTGAATTAACTTTTAGTGCTTTTATATCAGAGCCCTCCATCCAACTAACAAATGCAGACTTTTCATCCAACATTAATAAATCAACCCTACCAATTGGTGTTCCCTCATCAATTTGAATTGGTGTTCCAAAACTTTCACCACCATCTAAAGAAAAAATAATTTTAACTTGTCCTTTGTTGTCATTAATTGAAAACCAAGCTATGGCCAAATTATTACCAATTGCATCAACCTTTGGCCCATTAACAGGACAGCCCATAATTTTCCAACCGTCTGGAAAAATAATTTTTGGTGCTGTCCATTTTCCATTAACTAATCTTACTATTGCCATATCTCTAATTTCGTCTTCAGAACGATCTCGATAAACAACCACTGGCCCGTTATCAGTAATAGCAACACTTGTTTGACAACAATCGCAAACCCTATTATCTAGTTCCCATTCTTTTTCTTTAATACCTTCTTTTGTTAGTATAGCCCCTCTAATTGTCATTTCTCCATGATGCCCATTATGTGTACCTGGCTTTTCCGAAATTGTATTTCTTCCATCAAGCCAAGAAATAAAAAAGTTTTCATCGTAAGGCATCATTGATACAAAACCATGCTCTGCTAATTTTTCATCATTGTGCAAAATTTTAGATTGTGTCCATGTATTTCCATTATTTACAGAAGTAGTATATTTTACATCATAAGCAAACTTTGCAGTATCGCTTTTTTCTAAATAATTTGCAATTAGATTGTTTTTCCCATCTGCTGCAATTATTGGATAATCTGCCCAATTTACAAACCAGTTGTTGCCTTTAGCAATTG
>JANPAT010000124.1:0-6054 GCA_031430075.1 Chitinophagaceae bacterium
AAACTATACGATAAAAGAGAAACCATAAAGAAAAAAGATACAGATAGAGAAATGAAAAGGTTTTTAAAATAAAAAACTAATCAATTACTTTTCAAAAAATTCAATATTCACATCCTCTAAAGTTCCATTATTGGTAGCAGCAAAAATGCTCACTAAATCAGTTTCTAATTTGTTTAAAATTTCTTCTTCATTTATTAAACATGGTGAGATGCTGGTTTTGTTTAACTGAATAAACCCTTTCACTTCTATATTGTTTTCAAGTATTTGTTCCATCAATTTGTTCATCTGTTCATCTGCAAGTAAGTTATTTTTATTTTCTAACGAAAGAAAAGTTTTTCCATCTGTGATATAAGCACCAATTTCTTCAAAAGAAATATGTTGTATCGAAAATATTTTTTTGCTACACCCCATTATAATTCCTTTCCAAATTCTTTCATCATCTTGTAAAAAATCAAATAACCCTTTTTGCAATAAATCAATACGATGAATAATTACCAACCCAATTTTTTGTTCTAAACAAAACGCCTCAAATGCATTAAAATCGAATAAATTAATTGAAATATTTGTTCCAATTGCTGATGTTATTTGTTGTTCAGAATGATTGAATAATATACTACAATGATGACTTTCAAGGATTTTTTGTGCTAAAATATTATTAGGAGTTGCGTTACTAAGCAGTAGAATATTCATAAAAATGGATAAGATGCAAAAGTAAATATGAAATATGAATTGCTAGTTTAAGATTTATCCCTATTTTGGCATCTTAAATTAATTAATCAAAACTGTTTTATGAATCAAACTGCAACTGCAAAACAAGCTCACCCTAAAGGATTATGGGTTTTGTTTGGAACTGAAATGTGGGAAAGGTTTAACTTCTACGGCATGCGAACCTTACTAACGCTATTTATCGTTAACGCATTAATGATGAGTAAAGAACAATCTTCAATTATTTATGGAGGATTTCTTGGACTTTGCTATTTAACCCCCATGTTAGGTGGTTTTATTTCTGATAGATTTTTAGGTAATAGATACTGTATAATGCTAGGTGGTTTAGTTATGGCTGCTGGACAATTTTTATTATTTACAAGTGCTAGTGTATTTTCATCAAATCTTGATTTAGCAAGAACCATACTCTATGTTGCTCTTGGTTGTATTATTTTGGGTAATGGTTTTTTCAAACCAAATATATCTAGCATGGTGGGTAGCTTATACCCTAAAGGAGAAAAAAATAAATTAGATACTGCATTTACTATTTTTTATATGGGTATTAATGTTGGTGCTTTTTTAGGTCAATTTATTTGTCCAATGTTAGGGGATGTTGTTACTGAAGGTGGTGTTAGAGATGTTTTTGCTTTTAAGTGGGGATTTTTAGCAGCAGGCATGGCTATGTTAATTGGTACATTAACTTTCTTTTTATTAAAAGATAAATATGTTGTTACTCCAGAAGGCAGACCATTAGGAGACTTGCCTTCAAGAAATATTTCAGAAGATTATGAAGAAGGTGAATCACAAAAAGCACATTTTACCAATAAAGCATTAACTATTGCTGTAATAGGCTTTGCAGTATTAGGATTACTATTTCATTATGTTGCTGGTCAAAATGTAATTTATTCAATTATATATGGCAGTGGTTTAACACTAGCTGGTTTAATTTTAAGTGATAAATCTTTAACAAAAGTTGAAACAGATAGAATTTTAGTTATATATATTGTTTCATTTTTTATCATTTTCTTTTGGGCTGCTTTTGAACAAGCTGGCTCGTCATTAACATTTATTGCAGATAATCAAACAGACAGAAACTTTTTTGGTTGGAATATGCCACCTTCAATGGTGCAAATTTTTAATGGAATTTTTGTGGTAATGTTTGCTGTTCCTTTTAGTTTATTATGGGATAAATTAAGAGCAAAAGGCAAAGAACCAATTTCTCCTTTTAAACAAGCTATAGGGCTAGCATTAATTGCATTAAGTTATTTCATTATTGCTAACAATGTAAAGAATTTAGGTAATACAGGTTTATTGGCAATTTATTGGTTAATCTTATTGTATTTATTACAAACGTTTGGTGAGTTGTGTTTATCGCCAATTGGACTTTCTTTAGTGGGTAAATTAGCTCCAAAAAGATTTGCATCTTTATTATTTGGCGTGTTCTTTTTATCGAATGCATCTGGTTATGCTCTTGCCGGAACATTAGGTTCTATTTTACCTGCAACTGGTGCTGATTTTGAAACAGCAACTAGAGCTGGAATTAATTTACAAGAAGTTTTAGATAAAAAAGTTGTGCCATCTGCAGTACATTTGAAATTTTTATTAGACAATAAAATTCGTGATCATTATCCAACATTTGCAAGTTTTACTATTCATAATTTATACGAATTCTTCATGGTGTTTGTAGTATTGTGTGGTATTGCATCTGTATTATTATTTTCACTAACGCCACGTTTAAAAAAGATGATGCATAATGCAGGTTAATTCTTAGTATCATTTTCTTAACTTTATGAGCCACTTTAATAGTGGCTCTTTTTTTAATTTTACAAAATGACTTCAACATCTCTACAACAACCCAAAGCTTTATACCTATTATTCTTCACAGAAATGTGGGAACGATTTTCTTTTTATGGAATGAAAGCATTGCTTTTAGCATATATGGTTACTCAAATAAAATTTGATGAGCCCAAAGCTTACGCCATTTTAGGTTCCTATGCTGCTTTGGTTTATACAATGCCCATGTTTGGTGGTATGCTTGCAGATAAATTTTTAGGTTATAGAAAAGCAATTTTATTTGGTGGTGTAATGATGAGTATTGGACATTTTGTACTAGCAATTCCGCAAGAATGGAGTTTTTTTTATGGCATGGCTTTTATTATTTGTGGGAATGGATTTTTTAAACCAAATATTTCGAGTCTTGTAGGCACTTTGTATGAAGAAAATGATATTAGAAGAGATAGTGGATTTTCATTATTTTATATGGGCATCAATATTGGTGCAGCCTTAGGTGGTTTACTTTGTGGTTATGTGGGGCAAAAAATAAATTGGCATTATGGCTTTGGATTAGCTGGAATTTTTATGCTTATTGGTTTAACAATTTTTATTATTGGAAAAAATATTTTACAAAACAAAGGCTTACCTCCTAATGAAGAAAAATTGAATAAACCCATTTTAGGATTCATAAAAACTGAATATTTTATATACTTAGTAACAATTTTATTTGTGCCAATTGTTGTTATATTATTTAATAAATATGGGGTAATGGATTATATTATGTTTGGTTTGGGAATTTGTTCATTAGTATATATACTTTGGATTGCTTTTAAGTTGGATAATGTTGCAAGAAATAAATTATTTGCAGCAATTGTAATGATCATTTTTTCTGTTTTATTCTGGGCATTTTATGAACAGAATTCCGGTTCACTTAATCTCTTTGCAATGAGAAATGTGAATATGAATTTTAATGGTATAGCACTTCCTGCATTAGCTATTAATAATTTTTTACCTCCGGGTTGGGTAATTATATTAAGTGTTGTGTTTGCATGGCTTTGGCCATGGCTAAATCAAAAAGGAAAAGAACCCTCAACACCTTTAAAATTTGCATTTTCATTTATACTTATGGGAGTTGGTTTTTTTGTTTTTTATTTAGCTTGTAAAAGTAATTTGCAAAATGGTTTTATTCCATTGTGGACTTTTATTCTTGGGTATTTTTTTATAATAAGTGGAGAGTTGTGTTTATCGCCAATTGGTTTATCTATGATTACCAAATTATCACCAATAAAAATTGTAGGATTAATGATGGGCATTTGGTTTTTTGCCAGTGCAATAGGTGAGTTTTTAGCGGGAAAAATTGGTTCATTGATGAGTGTGCCCGAAACAGTACAAAATAATGCAATAGCTTCAATGCCTTATTATTCAAGTATCTTAAGCAATATAGCTTTAGCATCCACAGCAGTAGGAATTCTTTTATTACTCTTTGTTCCACTTTTAAAAAAATGGATGAAAAACGTAAGTTAATTCATCTGTAAAATGATAAAATGAAGTACACGATATTTGCAAAAAAATAGAAATGAATATTGCAGTATTAGGAGCAGGAATGGTGGGCAGAACAATAGCTTTAGATTTAGCAAATGAATATCAAGTTACCAGTTTTGATTCTAGTACAAAAAGTCTGTCAACCTTAAAAAATCTTAAATCAAATATTTCGATTCTTGAAGCAGATTTATTGCAATATAAAAATTATCCTCAACTCCTTAAAAATTTTGAACTTGTAGTTATCGCTGTACCAGGTTTTATGGGTTTTAAAACTTTAGAAGCAGTAATTAAATGTGGTAAAAATGTTGCAGATATTTCTTACTTCCCTGAAAATGCATTAGAATTAAATGAACTTGCCATTGCACACCATGTAACAGCAATTACTGATATGGGTGTTGCACCAGGTATGAGTAATTTAATTTTAGGAAGATATAATGAAGTGTTTCAAATAGAAAATTTTGAATGTTATGTTGGAGGATTACCAAAAATTAGAGTGAAACCTTTTGAATATAAAGCTCCCTTCTCACCTATTGATGTTTTAGAAGAATATACCAGACCAGCACGTTTACAAGAAAATGGATTTGTAATTACTCGACCAGCATTAAGTGAAACAGAACTCATGTATTTTGATGGCGTAGGAACGCTAGAAGCTTTTAATACTGATGGTTTGAGAAGTTTACTTTTTACCATGAGTCATATTCCAAATCTTAAAGAAAAAACACTTCGCTATCCTGGCCATGTTGAATTAATTATTGCTTTAAAGGATGCAGGATTTTTTGAAAAGAAAACAATTGTAATGAATGGAGCTGAAATTTCACCAATAGAATTCACTTCAAAAATTCTTTTTAAAGAATGGAAACTTGAAGATGATGATGAAGAATTAACAGTTATGAAAGTTATTATTGAAGGAAAAGAAAAAGGAATTCAAAAGAAAGTGGTGTATGAATTGTTAGATGAATGTGACAAAACAACAAAACTTTCTTCAATGTCTCGATCAACAGGATATACCTGTACTGCATCAGTAAATTTATTGGCTAAAAAAATGTTTACAGAAAAAGGAGTTTTTCCACCTGAATTAGTTGGTAAACATAAAAATTGTTTTGATTATGTTATAGAATATTTAAAACAAAGAAATGTAACATGGAAAAAACAAGAATTTCAAATAAATTAATCATTCCATATTTTCCAATTTTCCTCAGCTTGTAAGCAAAGCATTTGGTAACCATTTTTTACAAAAGCTTTTTGCTCTAAGCCCTTTTGCATAAATAATGTTTGAGCAGGATTGTACACTAAATCGAACAAATAATGTTGAGCAGTAATAAATTGATAGGGGATGTTAGGACATTCATCAACATTGGGGAATGTTCCAACAGGAGTGGTATTGATAATAATTTGATGTGAAGCAATAATTTCTTTATTCAATTCATCATAAGTAAAACCATCATTCAATTTTTTTCTAGAAACACATGTAAACTGAATTTGCAGTTTATCTAAAACAAATTTTATTGCAGCTGCAGCACCACCATTTCCTAGAACTAATGCACGTTGATGAAATGGTTTTAAATCTTTAATGAGTGATTTTTCAAACCCAATAACATCAGTATTAAAACCAATTAATTTTCCATCAATTATTTTAATACAATTACAAGCTTTGCTTAGTTTTACAAACTCATCTTCAGAAAATAAGAAAGGTAGTATTTGTTGCTTGTACGGAATAGTGATGGCCAAGCCTTTAATAGACTTATCTAATAAAATCAATTTTTTAATTAAATCAATTTTTTCAATATCAAAAAGTTTAAATTGAGCATCATAAATTTTCTCTTGTTCAAACTTTTTGTCGAAATATTGTTTCGAAAAAGAATGAGTTAAAGGATGACCAATTAAACCAAAAACATTCATTAAGATTTTTTATCGAGGTACAAAAAGAAAGTATCTCCTCTTAAACCAATTCTCATGGCTTCTAAAGGCAACACTTCATTAGGAGCAATGTTTCCTAAATTAACATTGCAACCAATTAATTCTAAAAAGTAAAGT
>JANPAT010000125.1:0-4728 GCA_031430075.1 Chitinophagaceae bacterium
CTTCTAAAATTTCAAAGAAGTTTGCCAATGTTGCAGGTTGCTCTGGAATAGTAACTTTTGGTAACATCACAATAAAATTGTTAGGTAGTTTACCATTTGTTTCTTTTACTAATGTGGCTAGAAAAATATCTAAAGTCCGTAAACCTCTTTCTTTCATTTCTTCAGTAAAAGGTTTTATTCTTATACCTATAAAAGGAGACAAAGTATTTTCTTGCATTCCTTTAGCTACTTCTTTTGCAGCATTTTCAGCAGTTGCATCTTCTTCTTCATTGCTTCTATTACCAAAGCCATCTTCAAAATCAATTCTAAAATCTTCAATAGCTTCTCTCTTAAGTTTAGCAATTACTTTAGTATATATTTTTTGATGAAAATTAATATCACCAATTAAACCAAAAGCTTTACCAAATTCATTAGCATTAGGAGCGTAAGTTTCAAAAACTTCTAAAGCTCTTTCTCCTAAAGCTTTTGCAGCATCATACTTAAACAAATTAGCACCACCATAAAGTGTATGTACTGGTTGACGATCACTTCTATCACCAGGATAAATTTGTTGAAAAGTAGTATTGGCTTGTTTTAGACTATTGAAGAGTTGCTCTTTTTTTGATTCAGGAATGGTCATTGTAATGATTAATTATTAATAATTGATGATAAATTCTATTTCAGTCTATACATCAATCCAATTTGTAAATTTCCAAAATTAAAGCCTGAGAGTCCTAATCCTCCTTCAACACCTATTGTTTTTATTGTTTGTTCGGGATTACCGGTTGAGTTAACTTTTTGATTGTTTGCATAAATACTTGTGTACAATAAGTTATTTAAACTAGTAGATACAGCAAATTTATTGTTCACTTTATAAATTAGCCCTATACCAATATTAAAATTTAAACTGTATAAATTTTGTACTGTAGAGCTTATTTGATTTGGATTAACATTAGCATTTTTTGTTTCTTGTTTACCATACAAATAATTAAAGAAATAGTTGGTATTAATAGTTGAATAAACTTTACCAAATAATGGGCTTAAATATGAATTTCCCAATCCAATATTAAATGAATGATTTAGAGATTTATTTACAAAATTTGGGTTTTGTTCATTTTTAGTACTATTAATTGAATAACCAACAAAAAAGTTGTTCATTTTTTTATCAGAAATAAATTTTGTTAAAGATGATCTTATACCAAATCCAAATGAATTTGTCTTAACAGAAGATGGTTTGTTCTCAGAATTTTCAAAATTAAAACCAAAAGAACCAGCAATCCATTTAGAATCTTTCTCAAATTGAGCGTAAGCATTATTGAAAGTGATGCTAATGCAAATAAGAATAATTATTTTTTTCATATAAATGTTTTCAATAAGACATATTAAAAAAGTTCAACGCTGCTTTCGGTTTTATATTAACAATAAATTTACAATTAACCATTTATCATTAAACATTATTTATTAGCTTCCTCTGTAAGTACTATAACCAAAAGGATTAATGAGTAATGGAACATGATAATGGCTTTCGTCTGAAACAGTAAACATAATTTCAACAGATGGATAAAATGTTTTAATATTTTGTTTTGAAAAATAATCTCCAGTATTAAAAACCATTTTATAACTTCCAACAGGAATTGTTTTTTCTGCTGGCAATAAATCTGCTATTCTTCCATCGGAATTTGTAACACCTTGTGCAATAGTTTTCCATACATCACTTTCATTTGCCATTAATCTTATACTAATATCAACTCCAGGTTTACCAATAGATGTATCTAATACATGTGTTGTAATATGACTCATTTTTAAAAATTTAAAATTACCATTTGAAATAATTTTCTTTAATCTAATAATTGTTATTTTTTGTTGTTCGCCCATTGCAATTTGCAACTCTTCTTCAACTGAATTTTCTACTCTGTCTTTAATTAACTGTAACATCTCAGCAGCAGATTTTCCAGTTGCACAAACAATGAAAATAAATCCAAATTTTTTTTCGTAAAGATTATTTAAAAAAGAAAGTTGTT
Organism: Chitinophagaceae bacterium; assembly: GCA_031430075.1. Lineage (GTDB taxonomy): Bacteria > Bacteroidota > Bacteroidia > Chitinophagales > Chitinophagaceae > CAIVPM01. Next base: position 2,001 of record JANPAT010000125.1, read on the forward strand.
GTATAATTTCTTCATCTGCTACGGTAATAGATGCTTGCTCTTTGCTTGTAAATTTTTCTTTTAAACTATTGATATCTCCAATCTTTGGATGATGTGTAGAGGATTCTTTCCAATCTTTTGCTGAACATTCATTATACCAAACATGTGTAGCTTCTTGTATCAAATCTTTTTCTGAAGCATAAGGAAAATAGTTCAACATGGTTGTTGTCCATTTTGTTGAACCACAGCAACTGAATAAAAGCTCTTGTACATTTTTTTTATCTAATGTATTAAATGCTGCTAAAGTCATAATTATTTATTTTAAACTTGCCCCTTGTTCTATCCAACATCTAATGGTATTTCGTTCTTCCTCTGTCATATTAGTTTTATTATTCTGAGGCATTGTTTTTGTTAAAACTACACGTTGCAAAATCAAATCTTTTTTAGTAATGATATCATTTGGAGTATCATATTTTACACCATTAGGTGCAATAATATTTACATCATCTATTGGTTTTGAAGAGTGACAACTCACACAACGTTTTTGAATAATAGTATTTACTTCAACAAAACTAATGGTGTTATTACAAGCATTTGGATTTGCACTTGGTGCAGAAATAAAACAAGCAGATAAAAGAATAAATACAGAAATAGGTAATACCCAAACACTTTGTTGCTGTTTTTCTTTTAAATTAAGATAATGTTTAACCCCTGCTGCACCTAAAGAAATGATTGCAAGTATTAACCAAGGATATTTAAAACCAAAAGTGGATGGAAAATGATTGCTTACCATTACAAATAACACAGGTAATGTAAAATAATTATTATGCAAAGAACGAGCTAAGGCATTTTTACCTAATTGTGGATTTAATGGCTTTCCTTCTTTAGCTGCTTTAACCATTGCTTTTTGCGATGGAATAATCACAAAAAAAACATTGGCTACCATTAAGCTACCCATCATTGAACCAAAGTGAATAAAAGCAGCTCTACTGTTAAACACATGGCTATAAAACCATGCAAAACCAACTAATAAAACAAATCCAATTACAGTAAATAATAAAGGCTTTTTAATGAGTGGAGATTTACATAGTTGATCGTATAAAATCCATCCAACAATGAAAGAACCAACTCCAATTAATATACCTTGAGTGCCAGTAATGTCTAAAATATTTTTATCAATTAAAAAAGCAGACGCATTAAAATAATACACCACAAACATTAAACAAAAACCAGAAAGCCAAGTAAAATAAGCTTCGTACTTAAACCAATGCAAATGTTTTGGAATAGTTTTAGGAGCAATTTTATATTTTTCTAAATAATAAAACCCACCACCATGAACAGCCCAAAGATTTCCAGCCAATTCATCTCTTACATCTTCAGTTCTGTTTAAAGCATTTTCTAAAAAAACAAAATAAAAAGATGCCCCTATCCAAGCAATACCAAACGTAATATGCATTACACGAATAATAATATTAAGCCACTCCATTAAATGACTTTCTTGTGGTGTGCCTTTAACTAAAACATAAGTGTTAATGATTAATGCAATAATCACTAAAATAATTCCTGTATAAATAAAATTTTGTGCAGTAGATAAATTTTCATTTTCTTCAGAATCAGATTGAATAAATTTTATTATTGAAGGCAAGCGATGTGATATGATTACGAGCATTATTAAAATGCTCAATAACACAACATATAATATGATACTAATTGTCACTATTTAATAATTTTACCAATTAATCTTAATCTGCTGATGCCTCCATCAGGAAAAATATTTAATCGAACATGTGTAACTATATTTTCCTTGTTAACTTCTTTACTAAATTCATGAATATGATCTGCATTTAATTTTTGTTGAGTAAGTAAAGTTTTCCATTCAACATCATTATGAATTACACTTTCATCATTATTGTTATTACAAAATTCAATAGAACAAGAATCGGGATAATTACCTTTAAAATGACAGGTATCTACAACAATTTTTTCTACCTTACCAATGTGTGCCAATTTCAAAATCACCCAATCTCGATTATTTGGTGTTCGATTTCTTTTTGTTTCCCAACCATCACCCATATTTACCCCACGACCAGGCATTATTAAATTACTCATAGCACTAAAAAACATATCGTTACATGCTAAAGCCTTACCACCATTGATTGCTGCAACTAAATCAATTTCGTGTTCAGAAGAAATAGTATTCCAATTTTTAAACACTTCGCCATACACTCTTAAACGAGCTACACCTCCATCGGGATAAATATGTAACCGAATATGAGTAAATATTTCATCGCTATTACTTTCATAAAAATTTTGAGAACCTGCATCGAGATGAGATTTTGGAAGAATTTCTTTCCAAGAAATTTTATCCCAGTCGGTTTCATCAACTCCATTTGAAAGATTTGCAGCTTCAATTGATGCATGTGGTGGGTGATTGCCCAAAAAGAAATTAGTATCAATATCAAAGCCTTTTATTTTTCCAGAAGTGGCTAATTGAATTACAGCCCAATCATGTCCAAGAATTCTTTTTCTTCTACTCTCCCATCCATCCATCCATTTACCACGCTCTGTATATTTATCTGTTATAAAAATACCTCGAGTTGGTTTTATAAGATTTTCTTTTTCAGCAAAAAAATCGTCAGTAGTATACAATACTTTGCCACCAAGCCTTTCAGCAGCTAAATCAGTTAACTGTGTAAATGATGGCGATTCTTTAATAATTTCTTTTACTTTTTCAAAAGCCATTTTCCTT
>JANPAT010000126.1:0-5244 GCA_031430075.1 Chitinophagaceae bacterium
CAATTGGGCATTCCTTCAAACACTTTGATAACCTGTTTAATCACATCAGTTGATGTACTCATTTGGTGTTGCAGCACCGAATCTTTTACATTTTCGAAGTCGATAGTAAGGGCAGAATTTGTTCCCAAAAAAGAAGCACCACTATTTTTTGGTGGTTTTAGCTTATTTAATTCTTGTACTGCCAAACGAATTCCATCAGCCAATATATCTTTATCCTCCTTAAAAGGAGAAGGAAAAGATACACTCATTTCTGTACGAAATTTTGCCCATTTTCCAACAGTTTTGGGTGTTTTATTCTCCTGTTGTGTGATGTTCATTTATACAATATTTTTATATTGCAAAATGAGTTTGTTATTGTGTTGTAGTATTACACAATTGTATAATTAAATTGTATGAATCACACTATAATATATTGATGGATATATAACATCAAAAAAATGCCCATCTCACCAATTACAGAAATTGTTAACTTAATCACTCAACTTTTTTCTGGACGAGTCAGGGGAGAGTGGGGGTCAGTTTAACGTGGTATTAGGGGATCAATTTCAGTGGATTTTCCAGTTCTGCTGGCAAAGCAAACTAAAAAGATAAATCTTCACCTTATATACTTTCTGCCCATATTTTACAGCCATTTCTTTCCATATAACCTTACAATAATAAAAAGCCTATCCTAGCTTCTTTAACTTTTTTCAAAGTGTCTGAACTTGTAAGCAATCTCAAAATACCATCCATTAAATTTACTCATAGGAAAACTTATCAAAACGGATTCACAGTGAATCTACTTTGACAACTTAGATCTTTGTGTATGTATTTTTAATGAATCATGCAATGTTTTGTAGTCAACCAAATTATTGTTCAGCTAGACAATAAAAAATAATAATTTTTATTTATTTGTTACACATTTCATCCTATGGGTTGATCGATTATTTTGGGCTTTGTTTGTTTAATAAATACTCAGTTCCATTATGGTCGTTGTAGCTCGATTGACGAGATACCAAGTCAGCAACTGCAGTAAGACATCAACCCAATCGGTAATGGTGAGACAATGCTGTAACGAACTTCTGTACTGATATAAGAAAATAAAAAAGCCAACCATTGCAAAATTAAAATAGCTGCAAGCCGACACTCAATCTCATGCATTTACAGCACATTTAATTTTAACCAATCTTTCTACAACACTCATAACAATTCCGAAATATTTTAAATTGGTTAATGTGTATATAATGTAACTCTTTTGAATAATTGTGTAACGTTTTTGGCTACAATTGAGTTCACCTTTGATCTGTTATAACAATCTAGTTACAATATAAAATTATTAGAAAATGAAAAAAACAAAAACAATTAAAAAAGAAAAGCCATCCAGCCATACTGCTGAAAATAATAAAGGAATTGAAAACCACAAAAAAGCAGCTACTCATTTTGCAGCTGCTGCAAAATGTCACTTAGATGCTGCAAAGCATCACGAGGATGGAAACCATGAAAAGGCTGCAAAATGTACCATAGAAGCTCATGGTCATGCTTGCATTGCAAAAGAAGCACAAAAAGAAGATGTTAAACACCATACTACTTCTAAAGAATAAAATGATTATTTATTACTTAAACGCACTAAATAAAATTGTGCGTTTAAGTATTTTTTTTAATAAATCAAATGTTACAAGATGTCAAACACTTCAAACTATGGCTTAAGTTGAAATAAAAAATATTTAGGCAATTGGTATGAGATTGTTCTTTTCAGTAATGTTTGGAAAAATACTGAACCTATACCGAATAAATAATAGCCGAAAAAGGTTTAATAATTGTAGAAAACAAATGTAACCAGAACAACATCAACGGAAAAAATCTTACATCAAAAGCAAAGCCTTTGTGGTTGAAAACTACGACAACGTAAAACTAAACCTGCAATTGTTTTGGCCATTTAAAGTCAAATATTGGATTACTTATTTTGCCTATGATTATTATTTGAAGTAGTGGATTATCTCTTCAAATAATTCCAGTAGATACTTTAAAGAACATTTAAGATGGATGGAACCATCAATAAAGAAATCATTTATTGAATAAAAGAAAAAAAATTGCATTTCAAAAATTAAAATCTCCAAACAATAGTATAAATCAAATTAGAAATTAAAATGATAAGAAAACTAAAAACAGGTGTTTATAGAATTTATTCCATAAAAATTAATCCAATCACAAACAAGAGAAGAAATTTAGGCACGTTTAAAACTTTAGATGAAGCAAAAAATCACGAAAGACAAATAACATATTTTAAACATCTCAATCACTAAAAATTAAACATAAAAAACAAATAAAATGAAAATATTAATCGTATTAACATCACATAGTGCATTAGGAAATACAGGTGAAAAAACTGGTTTTTGGATAGAAGAATTCGCAACGCCTTATTACATTTTGGTTGATGCTGGAGCAGATATCACCATTGCATCTCCAAAAGGTGGTCAGCCACCTGTTGATCCAAAAAGTGAGTTAGCAGATGCACAAACACCTTCAACCGAAAGATTTTATAAAGACAATATACTCATTGATAAAGTGGCATATTCCTTAAAATTAAGTGATATAAAGTATGATGATTATGATGCTGTATTTTATCCTGGTGGTCATGGCCCATTATGGGATTTAGCAAATGATAACGACTCTATTAAATTAATCGAGTCGTTTTACAATCATCAAAAGCCAATTGCTTTTGTGTGTCATGCACCTGCTGCTTTAATTAATACAAAAGCAGAAAATGGACAACCACTTGTAAAAGGGAAACATCTTACAAGTTTTTCAAATACAGAAGAAGAAGCAGTTAAATTAACAAGTGTAGTTCCGTTTTTATTAGAAGACGAACTCAAGAAAAATGGAGCACATTATACTAAAGGTAATGATTGGTCATCTTATGTTAAGCAAGATGGTTTATTAATTACAGGGCAAAATCCTGCTTCTTCTGATGCTGTTGCTAAACTGCTTCTACAAACTCTTAAAGGAGAAAAAAAATAAAAATAACATCATCAATAAAATGGAAACAATAGCAGAACAAACCATTTCGATGCCAAGGATAGGTGATAAAGCACCTGAATTTAAAGCCATAACAACACAAGGCGACATTAATTTTCCATCTGATTATAAAGGAAAATGGATTATATTATTTAGCCATCCTGCCGATTTTACTCCTGTTTGTACTTCTGAATTCATGACTTTCGCCAGTATGCAAAACGAGTTTAATGCATTGAATACACAATTGGTGGGCTTGTCTGTTGATGGCTTATATAGCCACATAGCCTGGTTGCTTACTATAAAGGAAAAAATAGAATTTAAAGGTATGAAGAATATAGAAGTTACTTTTCCTTTGATAGAAGACATATCAATGGAAGTAGCTAAAAAATATGGTATGATCCAACCTGGAGAAAGTACTACTAAAGCAGTGAGAGCTGTTTTTTTTATTGACCCTAATGCTATGATAAGAGCAATGATTTTTTATCCGCTTTCTCTGGGAAGAAATTTTGAAGAGATAAAAAGAGTAATAATTGCACTGCAAACTGCTGATGCCTATAACATAGCAATACCTGCAGATTGGCAACCTGGCGACGATGTGATTTTACCAACAGCAGGTTCATGTGGTGTTGCTAAAGATCGTATGGAAACTAGAGTAGAAGGCGTTACCTGTTATGATTGGTTCTTCTGCACAAAGCAATTGTCAATAGATCAAGTAAATAATCTTAAAGCAATCTAAGTATAAAAAAATCAACTTTGGGATGAAACTATTTGTAAAAACTCTGTTGTCAGTATTCAAAAAATCTTTCTCTGATTTTATTGAAAAAAGAGTACTGCAATTAAGTGCTGCTCTGGCTTTTTACACTATTTTTTCATTACCAGCTATGCTGATAATTATAATTTATGTCAGCGATATTTTTTATGGTAGGGAAGCTGTAGAAGGAACATTGTACCATCAGATTGCTGAATTTATTGGTTCAGAAGCAGCAATACAAATTCAACAAACTATACGTAGCTCTGCACTTTCTAATAACAGTAATTTTGCTATGATAGTTGGCTTAATTGCGTTATTAATAGGAGCCACAAGTGTGTTTAGTGAAATTCAAGATTCAATTAATTATATCTGGAAGCTGAAAGCTAAACCTCGTAAAGGTAAAGGGTTACTTAAAATGATTATTAATAGGTTGCTATCATTTTCAATTGTAGTAAGTCTTGGGTTTTTGTTGTTAGTATCGCTACTAATTAATGGAATGTTGGATGCACTTATCTATAAGCTTCCCCAAATTTTTCCAACAGTAACTGTTGTTGTTGCATACACTTTAAATATTGTGCTCACCTTTGGTGTAACAACTTTATTATTTGGTATGATATTCAAAATACTGCCAGATGCACACATACAATGGAAGCATGTAAGAATAGGAACTTTTATGACCGCTGCACTTTTTATGGGTGGGAAATTCCTTATTGGCTATTATTTGGGACATAGTAAGCTTTCTTCTGTATATGGAACTGCAGGTTCTTCTATTGTTATGCTATTATGGGTATATTACTCTGCAATGATTTTATATTTTGGTGCTGTTTTTACACATGTATATGCTGTGCAAACAGGTTCAAATATATATCCCAGTAGTTACGCTGTAAATATTGAAGAAATAGAAGTTGAGTCATTAGAAGCCATCCAGGAAGTGCCTCAAAGCAAGATTGTAATAGAAGTGCCCATTAAATCTGAAACTGATTAAACTAAATAGGTAATCATTTTTTTCTATAGTTAAAGCAGTCTCGATTTCTCCACTAAACAAATCAAACAACAAACACATTAATAAATTTGCCTACAAGGATATATTTTAATTTTGCTATAACAAGATATGTTGCCCAAGCCAAGTTATATCAAAAATATTGTCTTCAACTTTTTTAGCAAAAACTGCAAACAAGACCCATATCATTCCTACTCTAAAATACCAGATATTGGTTCCAAACTGCAATTATTTTGTTGTTCTAGTAAATATTATTTCTCCTTTTTAAACTATTTTACAAGGTATTAATGCGTCTTCATCTATAGAATAAACAGCACATAATCTATGATAGCCGTCTGCTATTATAACTTTTCCATTTGCTGAATTTCTAACAAGAAGCAGCGGTGAGAGACTAACCTCGTTGTTGATTTTCTTGATATCTTTTTTTTTATGATTATTACCATCACCTAAAAGGGATAAAGTGCTAGCCCTAAAAAGGTCTTTCGCTTTATAAAAAATA
>JANPAT010000127.1:0-6604 GCA_031430075.1 Chitinophagaceae bacterium
ATTGCAGTAGTAATGCCCAATCCTGCTTTGGCCACCTGATCAGCAGCTTCGTAGGTTAGTGTGCCGCTTTTACTCACAATACCAATATTGCCTTTTTTGAAAATAAAGCCAGGCATAATACCCACTTTACATTCATCAGCCGTAATAACACCAGGGCAGTTTGGCCCAATCAATCTGCTATTACTACCTTGCAAATAATTTTTTACTTTCACCATATCCGCTACAGGTATACCTTCTGTAATACATACTATCAAAGCAATACCCGCTTCAGCAGCTTCCATTATTGCATCTGCTGCAAATGCAGGTGGTACAAAAATGATACTTACATTAGCACCAGTATGTTTTACAGCATCAGCTACTGTATTAAACACTGGCTTGTCTAAATGAATAGTACCACCTTTACCAGGAGTAACTCCACCAACTATTTGTGTGCCATATTCTATCATTTGTGTGGCATGAAATGTGCCTTCACTGCCTGTAAATCCTTGAACAATTATTTTTGAATTTTTATTAACTAATACTGCCATATTTTATAAAATTGTTGCAAAAGTAAGGGTTTGTAATTGTTTATTTTATTTATACATTAATACTTCAAATTCTTTAATCGAGGAATTTTAAACCAAGTAAAAGTAACTACGCCAATGGTGACTAATCCTCCAAAAATAACTGAAGCAACATTACCCATGTAACGAGCAGCAACACCACTTTCAAATTGTCCTAATTCATTACTACTATTCACAAACATGCTGCTAATACTCATTACTCTGCCACGCATTTCATCTGGAGTTTTTAATTGAGTAACAGTTCCTCTTACTACAACACTTACACCATCTAAAATACCACTGAATAATAAAGCTACAAAGGATAACCAAAAAACTTTTGATATGGCAAAAACTATCATGCACAAACCAAAACCAGCAACAGCTAACAACAACTTTTTACCTTGATTGGTTTTTAATGGAAACTTAATTATAGTTACAATACAAATGATGGCACCTAAATCTGTTGCAGCATTTAACCAGCCAAAACCAATGGGACCAACATGCAAAATATCTTTAGCAAAAACTGGAATTAAAGCCACAGCTCCTCCAAATAAAACTGCAAATAAATCTAGGGTTAGTGCACCTAAAAGTTCTTTGGTTTTATATACATATTTTAATCCTTCAGAAATATTATCCCAAGAATTTTCATGCCTTTTTCCCTGAAATGCTGGGTGTGGTTTTATTAAAAACATAAAATAAAAACCGGCAATAACTAATAACACTATTACTAAAAGTGCACCTTCTACACCAAACCCAGCAATTAAAAAACCCACCAAAGCATGACCAACTACAGAGGCTGATAACCATGCACTTTGGCTCCAACTAATGCCATTAGGCAATTTTTCTTTGGGAAGAATGATAGCTACTAAAGTTCCAAAACTTGGACCAGTAAAGGATCTGAATATTCCTGTAAAAAAAATAATTACATAAATAGAATTGATGATAAATTGTTTTGAAAACAAATGACCCATTGATTCCATTGACAAAACCAATAATAAAATAGCTGAAAGAAGATATAGACTAACTCCTGTAAGTAACAATTTTCTTTTTTCAGAAATATCAATTTTGTACCCAGCGTGTAAAGAAAGTGATACTGCTGGTATTACTTCTGCTAATCCAATTAAACCAATAGCTAAAGGGTTTCCAGTTAATTCATACATCCAATATCCAACCAGTGCACCCATCATTCTTAAAGCCATTATAAACAAAAATCTTCCGAACATTAAATTTCGGAATTCTGTATTACGCATGGCTTCGAAACTGTCTATCTTCTGAGATAATTTTATCATGAAAGTGCTGCAAACTTAAAGGCTTAATTTTAATATTGATTTTGAATAGTGATTGATTTACTTAAATATTTTATAAATGGCATTCAATAAAAAATAATTTGCAAAGAAGTTCTAAAAAAACATTCTTATTTTGTAACATCTGTTTATAATGAATTATAATAAAAAGGTTGTACAATTTATTTTAGCATTACTCATAAGTCTATTGGCTTTTTCTGTTTATATGGTTGTTGAAAAAATTACAAATCAACAATTACAAAATATTAGCATACTTAGTGATATACTCACAAAGAAGAGTCAAAAGAAAATTGATACATCAGTAACAACTATTAATAAAAAAATTGATACTGCTAATATTAATTTAAACAATTTAGACAGTAGCTACAATTTCTTACATCACTTCACTACTGCAAACAGATTAACTAATTTTTCGATAGACACTTCAAAAATTGTTATTGAATCTTTTATTCAAAAATTAATTGCTTTAAAAAAGAATAAAAAAGGAAAAATTAGAATTGCGTACTTAGGAGATAGTATGATTGAGGGTGATTTAGTTTCTCAGACCTTAAGAAAAAAATTACAAGAATACTTTGGAGGATTTGGCGTTGGCTTTGTACCAATAACATCGCCAGTTGCTGGTTTTAGAACATCAGTTAAACATAGTTTTTCATCGAAATGGAAAGAAAGTTCTTTCAGAAATAGAATTTCAGTAACCCCTTTGTACTTGTCGGGAAAAACATTTTTCTCTATGGGTTATAATTGGATGGAAGCAACAGATAATACTTATACATCTAAAACTATTCCCTTAGAAAAATATTTACTTTGTGGATATAAAGCAACATCAGCAAGAGTTGCAATTAACGCTAGTTTCAATGCTTTAAAGCCAACAGCAACTTTCAATAAAATATTACTAGATAAAAGTGTAAACAATAAAATAAAACTTGAAATTTCGGATGCTTCATTGCCATTGTATGGAATTAATTTTGAAACTGAAGATGGTGTAATTGTAGATAATTTTTCATACAGAGGATCTGGTGGTTTTGAATTTATAAGCATTGATACTTCTTTTTTAAAACAAGTAGCACAAACACAGCCCTTCGATTTAATTATTATGCAATATGGAGTTAATGTGTTGAATCATCCCAACAACAATAACTTCAATTGGTATTATAAAGCCATGCTAACTTCAATCACTAATCTTAAAAAATGTTTTACCAAAACAGATTTTATATTAATTAGTACTGCAGATAAATCTTTTAGGTATAGTGATGGAACACATACTGCTATTGGCATGGACAGCTTAATTGCTACACAAGAAAAAATTTCTTTTGAAATGGGAATGGCTTTTTTTAATACATATAACAGTATGGGTGGCTATAATAGTATGGTAGATTGGGTTAACAGAAACCCAAGATTAGCTGCAAAAGATTATACCCATTTAAATGCTAAAGGTGCAGAAGTTTTAGGTAATGGAATTTTTGATGGTATCATGTACGAATATCAAAAAGCAAATAAATGATGAAGTCTTTAATATTTTTAAAACTGTGATTTTTTTGTATTTGTTATAACTATTGGAATAGATTTACAGAAAGAAAATCATATTATGACTCCAAGTAAACATGCTGTTGAATTGGCTAAAAAAGCAGTTACCATGTTTAGTATTAAAAATTAATACGTTCTGTAAATTGTATGTTAAGCTCTTCTGCTTTTTGTAAGATTGCAATATTAATTTCTTCTTTTAAATCATTAAACTGTTCTATTGAAATTATAGCATCAGTAGCAAAATCGTAAGTAATTACATGGGTCGCTTTACCAATATCTGTTAAATGAACACTATAACTTTCTAATTGTTTTTTACTTTGTAAAATATTTTTAATCTCTTGAAGGTATTGCTGCAGTTGGCTTACAGTTGTTTTTAAACTAATATCTAATTTTATTTCACTTTTGCGTTGTGTTCTTAAAGATAAATTATCGATTACTGAATCTACCATTTGTTTGTTAGGCACAGTAATAAATGTTTTTAAATCCGTTCTAATTCTTGTGCTTCGTAATCCAATTTTTTCTACAGTACCAGAAAATTGTTGCACTTTAACTATATCGCCAACTGTAAAAGGCTTATCAAAAAAAATAATAAAAGAAGCAATAAGGTTTTCTAAACTTTCTCTTGTAGCTAATGCTATTGCAGCACCTACAATACTTAAACCTGTAAACAGATTTCCAATATTTCTATTAAAAGCAAAATGCAATACCATTAAAACTCCAATTAATACTAAAATAACTTTGAAAAAATCTTTGAAAAAAATAATGATTTGTCCTTCGTTAGCATCATTATCGATGTTTGCTTTTTCGTTTAAAACAAATGCTATAAAATCGATAGATCTCAAGCATAACCACATAAAGCTAATAATGACCAAAGAGGTAGTAATTGTTTCAATAAATTGACGGGAAGTAAAACGAAACATTTTAAACTCCAATGCTTCAGGAAAAGTAAGTTTATCAAATGCAATAAACGAAACAATTAAAATAAGAAACAATTCTAATGGCTGAACAACCAAGTCAATAAAAGCTTGTCGTTTTATTCTTTTAGTTGAATCTCCAAAAGTTTTGTACAATAACCCTGCTATATATTTCGAAACTATTCGTTTAATGATTATTGTAAATAATATAACAGCAAAAACTATTAAATAATTTTGAACTGTATTATTACAAAATATTTGGTTTAATAAATCTTTCATATTACAATTTTAATTATAGCCCTACTCCTATTTCTATATCTTCTTGTTTTAATAAATACTCTGCCAGTTCATCATTCATTGAAAATCCAAGATTAGAATTATATAAACTCACTTTTAATTGTTGCAATGGTTCAATACAATTTATTTTTAAACTGGCATTTCCTGGATATGTTTTTAAATTTTTTGCAATAAATTTTATAAACTGATCACTTACTAATTTAGGGTGCAAGGTAATATCTAAACTCTTTGTAAGGAAAGATTTTGCAGTTTCAAGTAAACAAATATGTGTAGGTTTAAATTCATATTTATCAGCATTCCAACTTTGCTTTATATAACCTTGAACAAATAAGCTTTTACCACTTTCAAGATAATGCTGAAATTTAATATAATCATCACTCCAAATTGCAAATTCTGTGGTACCACTAAAGTCTTCTAATTTTAAAATTCCAAAAGCTCTGTCGGTTTTTGTAGTTCTGTGTTGTGAATCAATTACCAATCCTGCAAGTTTGATGGGTTTATTTAGATAAGCTTGAGATAGTGTTGTAGAATCTTTTACTTCATTAAAATCTGCAAGGGGTGTAATTTGATAATACTTTAATTCAAACTTATAATTATCTAAAGGATGACCACTCATGAACATACCAGTAACTTCTTTTTCATGTGCTAATTTTTGGGTAAGTGTAAAAGGTTCACAATTTGAAATTTTTGGAGGTGGCACTAACATCACTTCTTGTAAATCTCCAAATAAAGTATTGGTAGTGCCTTTGCTTAAATCGTTTTGTACTTGGCCGTATCCAATAATTTTTTCAATGCCAGTTGTTCTATCACCATCAGGAATATTAAAATATTGTGCTCTATGTAATTCAGTAAAACAATCGAATGCTCCACTAAAAGCCAAGCTTTCCATCGATTTTTTATTCACTGCTTTTTGATTCACACGTTTTATAAAATCGAAAATATTTTTAAACTCTCCAAGTTTAATTCTTTCTTCAATTAAATTTTCAATTGCATTTTCTCCAACACCTTTTAAACCTCCTAAACCAAAACGAATTTCTCCTTTTTTATTTGGTGAAAACCCTTTGATGCTTTCATTAATATCCGGCCCAAGCACTTTAATGTTCATACGTTTACACTCTTCCATAAAGAATGTAATTTTATCAATGCTTCCAGCATGATTCATTATAGCACTCATGTACTCACTTGGGTAATGTGCTTTTAAATATGCAGTTTGATATGCAACAAAAGCATAACAAGTAGAGTGAGATTTGTTAAAAGCATATTGTGCAAATGCTTCCCAGTCTGTCCAAATTTTTTCTAACTTTTCAATAGGATGTTTTAAGTTAGTAGCACCAGTAATAAATGCTTCTTTCATTCCATCTAAAATGGCTCTATCTTTTTTTCCCATCGCTTTTCTTAATCCTTCTGCTTTGCCTTTAGTAAAGCCAGCTAACTTTTGTGAAAGCAACATCACTTGTTCTTGATACACAGTAATACCATATGTTTCAGCCAAAATTTCTTCCATTTCTGGTAAGTCATATGCTACAGGTTCTAACCTATGTTTTCTTTTAATATATTTTGGAATGTATTGTGAAGGCCCAGGACGATTCAATGCATTTAAAGCAATTAAATCTTCGAAACTTGTGGGTTTCATTTCTTTCAATATATTAACTAAATGTGAAGCTTCAAACTGAAAAATACCAACGCAATTTGCATTTTGAAATATCGAAAAAGTTTTCTCATCATCAAATGGAATTTTATCTATATCAATTTCTATTTGATGATTTTGTTTAATGAGTTCAAGAGCAGTTTTTAAAATGCTTAATGTTTTTAAACCTAAAAAATCCATTTTAATTACTCCAGCATCTTCAATAATATTTCCTGCAATTTGTGTTATCCATAAATTCGTTTCTTTACTTGTTGCAACAGGAATTAAATCTGTTAAATCGGTTGGAGAAATAATAATTCCAGCTGCATGTAAACCAGTATTTCTAACATTTCCCTCTAATCGTTCAGCTTCATGTAAAATTTTTGTTCTTAAATC
>JANPAT010000128.1:0-2377 GCA_031430075.1 Chitinophagaceae bacterium
CTTGCAGAAAAATTTAATAAACCTGTTATCACTTTTGTAGATACTCCAGGTGCATATCCAGGATTAGAGGCAGAAGAAAGAGGGCAAGGCGAGGCTATTGCCAGAAACATTTATGAAATGATTCGCCTTAAAGTACCAATAGTAATTGTGATTATTGGTGAAGGAGCAAGTGGTGGTGCTTTTGGTATAGGTGTTGGTGATAAAACTTTAATGATGGAAAATACATGGTATACCGTAATTAGCCCAGAAAGTTGTAGTAGTATTTTATGGAGAACTTGGGAGAAAAAAGAAATTGCTGCCGAACAATTAAAGTTAACTTCTTTGGATATGAAAGGCTTTGGTTTAGTAGATGAAGTTGTTCCAGAACCTTGTGGTGGTGCACATTGGGATTATAAAGAAACTGCAGAAAAAATGAAAACATGTATTAAAAAAGCACTTAGTGAAGTGAGGAATTTGGATGCAAATGAAAGAATAAATCAGCGAATAGAAAAATACAACAAAATGGGATTTTGGGAAGAAGTAGAAACTGCTAAAACAAATTAAAAATGTCTCTTAAAAATATTTTATCAGGTACGGGAGTTGCTATTATTACTCCCTTTAAAAAAGATGAATCCATAGATTTTGATGCTTTAGGTAGGGTAATTGATTTTATTATTGATGGTGGAGTTAATTATATTGTAAGCCTTGGTACAACTGGAGAAACACCAGTTTTAGATTTAGAAGAAAAGAAACAAATATTGCATTACACTTTTGAAAAAGTAAACAACAAAGTTCCTATTGTTGTGGGTGTTGGAGGTAATAATACAAAAGCAGTTATTGCCGAAATGCAACAACTGCCTTTAGAAAAAGCGGCTGCCATTTTAAGTGCATCTCCTAACTACAATAAACCAACCCAAGAAGGTATTTTTTTGCATTATAAAACTATTGCAGAGCATGCTGCAAAACCAATTATATTGTATAATGTTCCTGGAAGAACAGGAAGAAATGTAAATGCTTCAACAATAACAAAACTTGCACATGAAGTTCCTAATATTATTGGTATCAAAGAAGCTACAGATAATATGCAACAATGCATGGAAATTTTAAGAGATAGACCTAAAGAATTTTTAATTGTTAGTGGAGACGATGCTTTAAGTTGTAGTCAAATTGCTTTAGGAATGGATGGTGTGATTAGTGTTGCTGCAAATTGTTTTCCAAAACAATTCTCCACAATGGTTGCTTTAGCAAGAGCAAATGATTTTGAACAAGCAAGAACTATTCATTATAAATTATTAAAAGGATATGATTTGTTATTTGCTGAAAATAATCCTGCAGGAGTGAAAGCATTTTTGTATGAACTCGGTTTGATCGAAAACCAATTAAGATTATCATTAACTCCTGTTAGTAAACAATTGCAAAACAATATTCAATCGTTTTTACAAAATTTATCTTAAAATCATCAAGAGTTAAGGTCTTGTAATACTTATCAAGCCTTATCTTCGCTGCCCAATAAAGTTCTTAATAAGGAAATGATAACTAGAAGAAATATACGTGTGAAAGTGATGCAACTTTTATATTCGATTGACTCAACAAATGATATTAGTGCTTTCAAAAATCCAAGTGTAACCTTAGAAAAAAAGTTCACACAAACCAGTGAACTCCTCACATATCTTTTTCATCACATTGTTTCTGTTGCCAAGTATGCCGAAGTTTCAGCAAAGCACAGAGCTTCAAAATATATTCCTACATCAGAAGATTTAAGTGTTAATACAAAAGTTTCAGGCAATCAAATTCTCTGGGAAATTATTGAAAATGCTTCTTACCAAAATGCTATTGAAACTTATAAAACAACTAGTATTTGTGAAAGTGATATTATCCGAAAATTATTTAGTCAACTAATAGAAACTAAAGAATATCAAGTTTACATAAATCAACAAAAACGAGATAGAAAAGAAGAGTTAGAAATGTTGAGTTTTATTTTTAACAACATTATGTTACAATCAGAATTATTTATTTCTGGTGCAGAATATAATTTTGATAATTGGGATGACGATTCAGAAATGTTACAAACAGTAATCAATAGTTATTTCAATAAAATTCAAACATTAAAATTTTTAGAACTTATTGATAAAGATAAATTGAATTATGCCAAAACACTTTTAAACACTTGTTTAGAAAAGAAAGAGTATTTGCTTGAACTCATTACACCAAAATTTAAAAATTGGGATGCAGATCGCATTGCATCAATCGATATGATAATTTTACAAATGGGTTTATCTGAATTGTTATATTTTGAAACTATTCCAACAAAAGTTACTATAAACGAATACATTGATTTAGCAAAGGAATACAGCACGCCACAAAGTGGACAATTTGTAAACGGAATTTTAGACAATTT
>JANPAT010000129.1:0-2710 GCA_031430075.1 Chitinophagaceae bacterium
GAATTTGTCAACGCATTAGATGATTTAAATAGAGCAATAATATTATTTGAACAAGAAAGGAAAAAACTTCTATCCTCTAATGTAGAAATTGAGAAATTGAGATTGGGATTTCAAGAAAAAACATGTGGGTACGCATACTTATTTCGTGGATTCGTAAACGAATATTTAAAAAATGAAACAGCTGCATTACGTGATTATAATAAAGCAATTGAATATGGTAACAACGAAGCAATAAATTATAAAAATGAGTTATCGCAATCTACAGACGCAATTCAAAAATACTTGCAAAATACACAGACTAATAATAATGATAATTCAATTTCTATGATTAAGAAAGGAGGTGTTTATGAAATTCCAATTACGATTAATGAATCTTTAAAAATAAATTTCATTTTTGATGCTGGTGCTTCTGATGTTTCAATTTCATCAGATGTTGCTTTAACATTGATAAGAACAGGAACAATTAAAAATGAAGATTTCATTGGAACAGCAACTTATAAGTTTGCTGATGGTTCTACAGCTAAAAGTAAAGTTATTAATTTAAGAGAACTACAAATTGGTAATAGAAAAGTTTTTAATATCAGGGCTTCAATTTCCAATTCTATATCTGCACCTCTTTTACTAGGTCAAAGTGCATTAAATAGATTTGGGAAAATTACAATTGATTATAAAAATAATCTTATTCATTTTGAAGACTAATTTTAAATCAATCATAAATGAATAGTATTTATAAAGTAATCTCAAAAATTTCTAAGGTCACAATTTGTGACCTTAGACAATAAATAAATACTTTGAGCCTTTGTGGCAAAAAATATGGCAAAAGCAAAACAACATACTAACCAAATCATTCCAAGCGAAATAATTGTAAATAAAATTTATATTATTCGTGAAATGAAAGTAATGATTGATGTTGATTTAGCTACTATGTATGAAGTTGAAACTAAGTATTTAAAAAGACAAGTGAATAGAAACATTGAACGTTTTCCTGAGGATTTTATGTTTCAATTAACAAGAGAAGAATACAATTTTCTAAGGAGCCAAATTGGCACCTTAGAAAATACAGGTCAGGGTCAATATTCAAAATATTTACCTTACGTTTTCACAGAACAAGGTGTTGCAATGTTAAGTAGCATCATTAATTCTGAAAAAGCTATAGCCATGAATATAGCTATTATGAGGGCTTTTGTTGAAATGAGAAGAATGGCTTTAAACAATAAAATGATTGCAAATAAGTTGAACCAAATTGAATTGAAACTTGGTACACATGATGAACAATTGAATCAAATTTATGAAGCCATAGAAAATTTATTGGATGACAAAGTCGAGAAACAATCATTGCCAAAGAATAGAAAAAGAATTGGATTTAGACCATATGAATGAGTAATTATGAATGTTGAATTATGAATTATGAGTTAATAAATTAAACCGTTGCGTCCGTTGCAAACTTTGCTTCGTTGCGTGATACAAAAAAATAATAAAATGAAATCAGAAACCTTAACTCAAACTAAAGAAATTATTCAAGACAATTTAGATTATACTTTGTTTAGTTGGAGTAAACAAAAAGGCATAAATCCTATTGCTATTGAAAGAGCTGAAGGTGTTTATTTGTATGATTATGATGGCAATAAAATCATTGATTTTAGTAGTGGATTAATGAATGTAAATATTGGTCATGGTAATCAAAGAATCACTGAAGCTGTTGTTAAACAAATGCAAGAAGTGGCTTATGTAACTCCAAGTTGTGTTACCAAAGCTCGTGGAGATTTAGGTAAAAAATTAGCAGAAATTTGTCCGGGCGATTTAAATAAAGCGTTTTTTACTTTATGTGGTGCAACTAGCATGGAGAATGCTATTAAGTTAGCCAGATTATATACTGGTCGTCATAAAATTTTATCTCGTTATCAATCTTATCATGGTTCATCAATTGGTGCAATGTCTGCAAGTGGTGATCCTCGTAAATTACCTGTTGATAATCAGCAAGCACCGAATTTTGTACATTTCGATTTACCCATTTTATATCGCTGGAAATATGGAGAGGAAAATTTATTAAAAGAATCTATTGCCAGTTTAGAGAGAATTATAGCATACGAATCGTCTAATAATATAGCTGCAATTATTTTAGAAGGAGAATCGGGATCATCAGGTTGTTTACAATATCCAAAAGGATATTTAAAAGCTGTAAAAGAAATTTGCACTAAGCATGGCATCTTATTAATAATGGATGAAGTGATGAGTGGTTTTGGTAGAACAGGTCAATGGTTTGGATTTCAAAATCATGAAATTATTCCCGATATGATTTGCATGGCAAAGGGTTTAACATGTGGCTACTTACCTTTTGGTTGTTTAATGGTTAGTGATAAAATTGCTGCAAAGTTCGATGATACAATGCTGGCTTTAGGCTTAACTTATTCTGCTCATCCTGTTTGTTGTGCAGCAGCATTAGAAACTTTGAAAATTTATGAAGATGATAATTTAATTGAGAATGCCAGAGCAATGGGGAAATATGTTGAACAACAAGTAGAACAATTAAAAACCAAACATCCTAGCATTGGAGAATTTAGAAATACAGGTTTGTTAGGATGTATTGAAGTAGTTAAGAATAAAATAACTAAAGAACCAATGGCTCCCTTTAATGCTAAGCCAGATGAAATGGTTGTGATGAATAAAGTAGCAGCAAAAATTAAAGAATTGGGTATGTACACTTTTGTGA
>JANPAT010000130.1:0-2389 GCA_031430075.1 Chitinophagaceae bacterium
TGTAAAAATTCCGAAGCCAATAAATAGAAAAGGAAAGAAAACTAATTGAGTATTTAAATTAATTTTTTGTTGAGCTATAAACATTAAATCAAAACTTGCTGATCCATTGTTTAATGGAGTGTTGTAATACAAACCCATTAACCCTACAAAAACTAAAGCAGAGCCAAACATCAACATCAAAGCTAATTTCATTGCACTATTTTCTTTTTTTCCACTTCCCCAAATTCCTATTAAAAGAAATTTTGGAATAACAGCAACTTCAAGGAAAAAGAATAAAGTAAACAAATCGAGTGAGATAAAAAATCCATAAGCACCAACACTTAACAATAGTAAAAGAGCAAAAAATTCTTTATTCATTTTTTCAACACTCCAAGAAACTAATACCCCTGCAACCACTACAAAAGCAGTGAGCAAAATCATTGAAACAGAAATCCCATCTACTCCAACATGATAATTAATATGTAAAGATTTAAACCAAGTATAATTGCTTTCAAATAACATTACTGTTTGATTTCCCAAACTTCTTTCTTGCCAAAAAGCATATAATAAAAGAAAAGAAATAATAAGTTGAGCAATTACACCAACCAAAACAACTAACCTTACTTGCTTTAAACCCTTTACAAAAAGCAAGGCCATTAAAGTAAGCAGTGGTAATATGATTAATAAATGTAAACTCATTGTTTATTTTTTACCAGATATATAAAAAAGCAATAGCAAAACTTAAAATACCAACAAAAAAATAGATAGTATATTCTTGCACTTTTCCCGATTGTAATTCTTTAATACTTTCTGAAATATTTGCTGTAAGCCTCGCTGAACCAATAACAGAGGCATCTATTATATTTCGATCTATCCAAGCAGCTGGTCTTCCTATTAAATTAAAAATTACTTTTTTTGTGATGAAAAGATAGAGCTCATCAATATAAAATTTATGGTATGCTAATTGATAAATTCCTTTTACTGATGAAGCAATTGTTTCAGGTTTTGTGTTTTCTTTTTTATATAATATAAAAGCTAATATAACTCCAGCAATTGCTAAAGAAGCTGGAGCAATTGAAAATAAAATATGAAATGCAGAATGAAAAGGTTTACCATCTGCAGTAATAAAATTTGAAAAAGGAATAAACCCTACAAGCAAGGAACATATTCCTAAAATGATTAAAGGCATTTTCATATTCCAGCTTCCCTCGCCATGATGATGATGTAATTGAATTTCTTTCTTCCAAAAAATTGAAAAATATAATCGAAACATATAAAACGCTGTAATACCAGATGTGATAAGAGCTATAGCATAAACCATTTTGTTGGACTGATAAGATGCTAATAAAATTTCTTCTTTAGAAAAAAATCCTGCAAATGGTGGTATGCCAGATATTGCTAAACAAGCAACTAAAAAAGTAATATGTGTTATGGGCATAAATTTTCTTAACCCACCCATATCTTTCATTTCATTGCTATGAATCATATGAATTACAGCACCAGCACCAAGAAACAAAAGTGATTTAAAAAAAGCATGTGTAAATAAATGAAACATAGATGCAGTATAACCTAAACTCATTTCACCTGATGCACCAGAAACGCCCAATGCAAACATCATGTATCCAATTTGCGACATGGTTGAATAAGCCAATACTCTTTTAATATCTGTTTGTGTACACGCAATAATGGCTGCAAAAAGTGCAGACAATAATCCTACATAAGTAACAATTTCTAATGCAATAGCATCTAACTGAAATAATGGAAATAATCTTGCTACTAAATAAACTCCAGCAACCACCATAGTTGCAGCATGTATTAATGCCGATACTGGTGTTGGACCTTCCATTGCATCTGGCAACCAAATATGCAAAGGAAACATAGCAGATTTGCCTGCACCACCTATAAACACAAGTGTTAGTGCCCATGTTAATAATGAAGCCCCCATAAATGTTACTGAAGTAATACCTAAATATTCTGGCGATTGTAGATTGGTTAATCGAGAAATTAAAACATCAAAATCTAAAGTATTACCTTGAAATGCAAAAATTAAAATGCCAATTAAAAAACCTAAATCTGCAAAACGTGTAACAATAAATGCTTTTTTAGATGCCGCCACTGCTGATGGTTTTTGAAAATAATATCCTATTAATAAGTAAGATGAAACACCTACTAATTCCCAAAACATATAAATCTGAAAAATGTTTGTAGCAACTACTAGTCCTAACATAGAGAAGGTGAAGAGCTGTAAAAAAGCATAATATGTTGCAACCCTTTCTTCACCTTTCATATAACCTAAACTAAACACATGTACCATTAGTGAAACAAAACTTACAACAACTAACATCATTACAGAAATGGGGTCTAAAACAATGCCTATGTTGATGGATAAATTTTCTGAAAATTGTAACCA
>JANPAT010000131.1:0-1666 GCA_031430075.1 Chitinophagaceae bacterium
AAGCAAAATTTAATATTAGCAATATACCCAAATTCATAATTTTATCCTTTCACATTATTAGTAAAGTGCAATGATTAAGACCTCCTCATAACTAATGCCCTCCAGTTCTCCCCTGAAGTTAAATTAATGTTTCGCAGGGGCGGCTTGGCCCGCCTTCTAAATGAGCAGCTCATATTGCTGACGTTGCCCTCCAATTTAAGGAATGGTTTGAGCCGCGTCTGCACCACCAGCGCGCTGTACACGCTCTCTTTCAGCGCGTCATAAGCCTGCTGCAACAAGGCCACCTGCTCGGCTGGCGGGCTGACGACGTAGCTGTAAGTTACCGTGCCCGTCACCGGGGCTGTCGATGCAATGACCGCAAAGCCTGCCGGCATTGGGCCGGTCCGGCCATAAAAATGCGTGCCATTGAACGCCTCCAGCACGTCAATCAGTTGCAGGTACTGCGCCACCGTCACGCCAGCCGGCATGGTGTAGGTGACGTTGGCATTAAAAGCCAGCACACTGTCGGCGAACGTCGATGTAGCGGCCCACTTTGTAATCAGATCATCGAGCTGGCTGCGCTGCGCGTCGCGCGTCGTCGTTCCCGCAAACAGCGCCAACGCCCCGGCAAACTCTGCGTTCAAACTCGCAGCCGCCTGCATATTCCTCACCATCCCCGAACCATTCATCTGCGGCAGCGCTAGTGCCTGCGCCGTGATCGCCACCGGATTGCCCACCTGATCGACCACCTGCGCCGGAAACTGCGTGTAGAAGTCATTGACCTGGAAGTCGATGGCGCCGACCGTGCGGGCTGCGCCGTTTTGCGTGAAGGTGGTGCTCAAGTCCACGCGGTTGCCAGCAATCACTTGGCCCGCCTGTGGGCCGGTGGCCGTGCCGTTGACGCCGATGCTGCTGATGCCCAGAGTGCTGAGGCTTTGCAGTTCGGTGGCTTGGCTGACGCCATCCTGGTTCAGGTCGCGCCAGACTTTGAGCTCGGCATAGGCGGTATCTAGAACGGTGATAAAGCCGTCTCGGTTGCTGTCAAGCTCGCGCAGCGCGTCGAAGCCGTTGGCAGCCAGGGTGTTGTTGGCTTTGAGGGTGTCGATGCCGAACAGCTCGCGGCCTGAGTCGATAAGGCCGTTGCCGTTCAGGTCGCGCACCAGTAAACCATCATCGGGGCGAACCCAGCCGGTGCCGGTTTTGATGCCGTCGGCGTTGTGGTCGAAGAGGACGGTGCCGTTGGCTCCAATCAGTTCGATGCCGTCGCCGTCTAGGTCCAGGACTAAGGGGTCTCTGCGGGGGATGACGTAGTTTTGAGCGGCGGTGAAAATGTCATTAACAGATCTAGCCAAATATCCAGTAAAAGTAGCTTGCTGGGTTGCGTCGCGGAAGGCATCTAACAACTCATTTCCTGCCCATACAAAGCTCTCCCGATTTTGCCAGACCATTTGCACCGCTGTAGCGACTACCGTTAGCGGTATCGCCCATGGAAACATTCTCGTAGCCCACCCAGCCGCCCCTAAAATAGAATCAACAGAAACAGCAGCTCCACCAACTGACGCTGCTACAGCTGCAACCGAAGTAATAATATCATTGTAATTACCACTCCCGATTGCACGAGTTAATTGGGCAGAATTAACCCCCAAAGATTCAATACTTATCGCAAGTCCCGCACTACCAATATAAC
>JANPAT010000132.1:0-5684 GCA_031430075.1 Chitinophagaceae bacterium
GCTGATATTAATCAAACAACTTCAGCTGCATCTCCTGGAACTACAAGTGTTATATATGCTGGCACTTGGGCCACAAGAAGAGCAAATTGGGTAAAATTTGGTAATACTTTAAAATTACGTTTACTTATTCACTATTCTAAACTAAACCCAACACTAATGGTTTCTAGTATTACAGCTTTAGTGAATTCAAGTGGAGTAAGTTTTATGGCTGCTAATGCTGACAACTTTGAAATGCCATTTTTTAATGTTACTGATCGTCAAAACTCGATACATCAATTTGAAATTAGACGTCCAAATCATTTATTTGCAGGTAAATTTTTAGTAGATGCAATGAACTCTAAATTGGATCCTCGTAGACCATCTTACTTTGTTCCATTTCCTGCCAACTCTGGTTTATATGTAGGCGGTGTTGCAGGAGTTCCTGCATCTCAAAACTTTTCTAGAATGCATACTTATTTAAGAGGTGCTGTAACTGTTGCAGGCACTCCTATTGCTACAGGATCTCAAGCTGGATCATACAATGCGTTACCAACAGCTGGTGGTATTGGTTATGATGGCACAGCTCCTTCTAGAATGTTAACTTTTGCAGAATATAATTTTATTCGTGCAGAAGCTGCATTAGCTGGTGCTCCTGGTTCAGCTCAAACATTTTTTCAAGCTGGAATTACTGCAAGCATGCAAGCAGCAGGTGTAGCTGCAGGTGATATAACAACTTATTTAGCTACAAATGGTATCTTAACTGGTAGTAATGCGAATATGTTAAGTCAAATCATTGCAGAGAAATATATAGCAAACTATGGTGTAATACAAGAATGTTGGACTGATTGGAGAAGAACTGGTTATCCTGCAATTTCAATGGTTCCTAATGCTGTTACCACTGCAATTCCAAGAATTTTACCTTACCCTCAAAGTGAGGCTGATGCTAATCAAAAATTTCCTGGTCAAAGATCAGATTTTCATTCTGTAGCTAACAGAACATTTTGGGATAAACCTTAATAGAGTAAATTTTATGAATAAAAAACCAGTTGCAACTTGTAACTGGTTTTTTTATTTAAGATTATTTTTTATTTTAATTTGCAATATGAACTAACTTCTTTACTTTCATGGCTTCCAAAACGGATTTTTTTATCTTGATTAAATGTTATTTGATGAAAACCAAAAATTATTTGACCCCTTTTTTATTTACATTATTTTTTTTCTTGATCGCTTGTAGTATTCAAAAACAGCCACTAAGCTCTAATCAGAATAATACAACAAATACAAATACATCTACAAATGGCAGTACACAACCAACAAATAATAACACTACAACTAACGAAGTAGTTCCAAAAAGTTCTAACCTATTTATGGTGAGCCCTAAAAAAAGAAATCCTTAAAAATTTTCTACTTAATAACAAATATTTATAACAAAAAAACAACCATTATCAAATTATGAAAATGAAAAAAAACGTTCTAATTGTATTTTCAGTTGCCATTGTAAGCTTTTTAAGTTCTTGTGGTTCTGTAAAACCGGCATTTCAACCTAAGCTTCAAAAAGATGCTGCACCAGGAACTACAGGTAATTCACAATCTTTAATAAGAATTACTTCCGATCCAATTCCTGAATTTTATCCTCAAATAAGTCCTGATGGCAAAAGAATGGTTTTTCATACTAGAGATGACAATAAAACAGATTCTAAAGAAAGATTTAGTATTATGATGATGAACCTTGGACAACCTGGAAGAACACCTTTGGTAGGTTCTTACACATCAATGCCAAGCTTTTTTGCTGATTCTAAAACTATTGTATATTGTTATATGAAACCAGCAAAACCAATCATAGCAAAAAGTTCAGTTGATGGTGCTTCTGGAATTAGCTACATTGCAACGAGTCATTTAGGAGATTTTGATAGTAATCCATGTGTATCGCCTGATGGTAAAAAAGTTATTTTCAGCACACAATTTGGAGGAGTTACTCAAATTGCAACAATTGAAATGAATGGAATGAACACCACAATTCTTTGCGAAGGAGCTCGACCAATTTTTAATCCTTCAGGAAATAAGTTTATTTATACGAAACGTGTTGGGAAATTTGGACAAATATTTGAATACGATTTTAAAACAGGACAAAGCAATCAGTTAACCAATGGAGAATATGAGAATGCGGATGCATCATATTCAAAAGATGGATCTTATATCGCTTTCTCTTCAACTAGAGATGATAATAACGAACAAATTTTTATTATGAAAAGTGATGGTTCTCAAATCACTCAGTTAACACAAGGAAACTCTAAAAATGGTATGCCAACTTTCGCAGCAAATAATGATATTTATTTTTGCTCAAATGCAGGTAGTACACTAACTAAGTTTCAAACTGGTTCTGGTTGGTACTCATCAGATATTTGGAAATTAACTCCAAGTCTTACTAATAAATAAAGCTATTGAATTCATAAAAAAACCCTTGCAATTGCAAGGGTTTTTTTATGTTAAAACTCTGCTATCAATTGAAATTTATTTTTTTCTTTTAATTTATCATCTTCAAAAAGTTCAAAAGAATACCAACCTGCTTTAATAAAATTAGATTTTTCGAGCATTAAAAAATCCGATTTAATATGTTTTATTCTCACTGCTTCTTTATTATCATCATCATAAATAATTAATTTGTATTTATATTTTTTGTATAATGGAGTTTGAATAACAACGTAACCTTGTGTTGCCGTATATACAAATTCCGAAGCTTGCCAAACAGGGTCAGGAATAAATCTTTTCCAAACTATAATATCATTTTCATAGGCAAATAAAGTATCTTTTGTTTTAGCAATTATTGAATCTCTAAATTTTGAGAAATTTTGTTCATCTAATATTTTATACAATGAATCTGCTTCTCGATAGTAAATTAAAAACAACTTTTTAATGGGTAATGGAGATACTTTAACAGAATCGAATAAATGAATTTTCGGGGTTTCATTTTTTTTAGTTTCAAATTCCTTAAAAGGAATTTCTGTAATGGTAATATTATTACTATCGTTTTGTAAAATCAAAGATTTATTGATTTTAATTAATCGATTAAATTTTTTAGGATCAAAAGATTTTGTTATGATCATTTGCTTTCGACTATTATCAATTTTGGCAGGAATTTTTGAAATAGTGAAAAAGTAATTGGCATTATCAATTACATATAAAATTCTATAATAAATTTTTAGTTTGGCTAGGTAATCATTATCAACATAAGCATTTTCAGGTAGTTCAGGCGATAGCGATGAAAAAATTGTTCGAAAATGTTTTAAACTATCGTAAGATTTTTGAATGGTAATTTGTGTGCAATTGGCAAAAGAGTTTTTCCAATAAATCCTAACTTTTGATTCGGTTAGTTCCGTTACTTGAAAATCTGGTAAAGACAATTGTGCTTTTGATTGTGTAGCTAAAAAGAAAAAAAATAGTAATAAAAAACGACTCATAAAACAAATATAATTTTTACGAACCAACTTTTAAAAAAGTAATCTTCCTAATGCTAATGAAGCATTGCCCTGCAAACCTCCACTATGAATAATTAAGATATTGCTTTTTGTTGGAAAATATTTTTTAAATAATAAATCTTGTACTGCATAGAATAGTTTTGAGGTGTAAACTATATCTGTTGGAATGTTTTCTTTTTGCCATAAAGAATTCATAAATTCAATCAATGGAACTGGATGTTTTGCATAGCCCCCAAAATGATACTCATTAAAAATGGTTAATCTGTTTTCTGCTGATGTATCTTTTGAATTGAAAATGATATTGTTTTTTAAAGTTTCAAATCCTTTAAGCACATTAACTCCTATAATTTGCTGATTAGGTTTACTTGCATTAATAATACCAGTTATCATTGTTCCAGTTCCACATGCACATACAATAAAATTGTATTTTTTAAATTTAGTTTCTGCAATAATATCAGCAGCCCCTTTTATACCAAGTTCCCCAGCCCCACCCTCAGGAATGAAATATGCATTTGGAAAATGAGATGATAATTCGTCTTTAAAAACATAATTTTTTCTACTAACAAAATGCAAATCCATACCCAATGCTTTTGCATATTTTAAAGTTGCAGACAAATTATTTGTTTCATCTCCCCTTATCATTCCAATACTTTTTAAACCTACTGCATTACACGCATAAGCTGTTGCTACAATATGATTGGAATAAGCACCACCAAAAGTTACAATTGTTTCTTGATGTAGTGCTTTTGCTTCTTTTAAATAGTATTTTAATTTATACCATTTGTTTCCAGAAACTATAGGATGAATTTCATCTAATCGCAACACATCAATATAAACTCCAAATTCTTTCGAAATATTTGTAAGTGTTTGTATTCTTGGCTTTTTTAACTGATCTAATATCATTTTTTTAAAAAAAATAAAAATAATTATTGCAAGGATAATATTTTCTAAAGAATTAAACTACAACTTAATTCTTTAGCTTTGCCATAATTAAAGATGTTATGAAGAATATTAAGTTAATAGAAATTCCTTCTGAAATTGGTGCAGGCACTCGTGGTGCAAGTATGGGTATTGATGCTATAAAAATTGCATCACTTGATTTTATGAGTAACTTTTTTATTCATTTTCCATCAGAAACTATTGCTACAGAAAATAAATTATTATACGAGCCAATTGAATCGCCTTATGCTAAAAGAATAAAAGGTGTGGTAACTATGTATGATAGAATTAGTAAAAGTATAGCAGACACCATTAAAGCAGGTTTTTTTCCATTGGTTTTAAGTGGCGACCACAGTACTGCAGGTGCAACAATTGCAGGATTAAAAATGGCTAAACCGAAAAGTAAATTGGGGGTAATTTGGATAGATGCACATGCAGACTTACACACACCATATACAACTCCAAGTGGCAATATGCATGGTATGCCATTAGCCATTTCGATAAATGAAGATAATATTGAAAGTGCTAGTCACGATTTAGATACTTCTACAAAAACTCAATGGAATTATTTAAAAAATATTGGAAAAATTGCACCAAAAGTTTTACCTGAAGATGTAGTTTTTATTTCGTTACGTGATTTTGAAAAAGAAGAAAAACAAATTATTGAGAAACATGGAATGAAGGTAATTACAACTGCAGAATTTAGAAGAAAAGGTGCCGAGAATGTAGTTAGAGCAGTAATGCGTTACTTAAGTGATTGTACAGATATTTATGTAAGTTTTGATGTAGATAGTTTAGATTCTTCAATAACAAAAGGCACAGGTACCCCTGTTAGCAATGGTTTGAAAGAAAGGGAAGCAGAGGATTTGATAAGTAAATTAATGCAAGTAAGAAAAATTTCTTGTTTTGAAATTACCGAAGTAAACCCAACTTTAGATAAAGAAAATTTAATGGCAGAAATTGCTTTTAATATATTACAGCGTAGTGCAAACATGTTAATGATGAATTAGATTATAGTTGATGTAACATTAAACTACAACCTCTTAAATCACTATGATCTAATCGCCCATAAATTGTAAAACTGCCATCTTCAAAAACTTCACCAACATCATCTGTTGCTATAAAAGCACAACTGTAGAGGTTGGCTAAATCAATAATATTAATTACTCCTTTACCAATTTTATTCACTTCTAGTGGGTCTTCTTCACTTCTTACAAAAACTTTCATCCAAGGTGGACAAAAATATCTATCGTTTTGTTTTGAATAAGCTTGAGACAAAAGTTCTGTCAT
>JANPAT010000133.1:0-5892 GCA_031430075.1 Chitinophagaceae bacterium
ATTGTCATCTTGCAACATATTGTTCATTTGCTCTGCATTCACATACTTGCCTTTTTGATACATATTGAAGTTGGGGTCATTAATAGCATCTGCAACAATTTGTTCACGAACTTTTACTTTCAATACCCAAAAGCTTTTATTGTAATCATCCACAGCAATGTTTAATCGAATGCCATTGAGTTCAGGAATTGAGTATAGAAATGTTTTAAAATTTTCGAAATTGTTTTGTGGTACACTAATTTGTGCGTTAATACCTTCTGTAGCTACATATATTCTACCAAACACATTCAGTTCAACTAAATATTTATATAGAAAATCTCTAAACTCTTGAGGGTTTGTAATTTTAAAATAGTTGTAAAAGCTAATCGTAGTACGAGGTTCAGTTTCCTCTAATAATCTTTGTTTAAGAATTGATGCATCTACTCTGTTGTGTAATACAGCCATATTTTAAATTTTAGACATCTACTTTTTGAGAGTAAATGTTTCATGAATAATGAACTCGTTTACAGGACGAGCAAAATTTCTTTAGTGAGTTATGAATGATGAGTTATTTATGTATGATGAATTTTCAACTCTTAACTCTTAATTTATAATTACCTCAACACTTCTTCCAATTTTCTTTCTAAATCTTCGCCTCTTAAATTTATAGCAATTATTTTTCCTGTTGGATCGAGTAAATAATTCTGTGGAATACTACCTACCTGATACATTTGTGCAACGACATTTTGCCATCCTTTTAAATCACTTACTTGTGGCCAAGTTAATCCATCATCAGCAATTGCTTTAATCCAATTTGGTTTTTGAGAATCTAATGAAATACCTAAAATTGTAAAGTTTTTATTTTTATATTTATGATAAGCAGCCACCACATTTGGATTTTCTTTTCTGCATGGGCCACACCAACTAGCCCAAAAATCTAACAACACATATTTTCCTTTAAATGAGGACAAGGAAATGGGGTTATCGTTGGGATCTACTTGAGTAAAATCTTGTGCAAAAGAACCAATAGAGCCAGGTTTAGGTTTTGCATTTGCTGCAATTTTTTGAGCAATCATTTCTGCAAATAATCCTTTAGTAGCATCTCCTTTAAAAGTTTTAAATTTCTGTTCTACTACTTTATCATCACCCAATAATTGACTAAACTGAAACAGTAAAAAAGAACTTACTATAGAATTTGGTTTTAACTTTATAAATTGATTGACCTGAGTTTTAATATTACTTTTTAAAACTTCAAATTGTTTAATTAACGAATCTCTTTTTTTAGAGTTTTGCTCGGCATTTATTATAGAAATCAGTTTGGAAATTTTATCGTTTAAAGGTAAAAATTTATTTAAGAAAGCAGTAAATTCAGTTTGAGATTTTGAACCTAACGAAACTGCTTTTTTAATCTCATTAATATTTCCTGTTAGGGTCACTTTTTCATTCCCCATAAAAAGTTCATAAACATCTGGTTTGCCAATAAAATTGATTTGAAAATAAGCAGTACTTTCAGTTTTTCCTTCTAAAGAAAATTTTCCATTTAGTGCATTATCTTGTGCAATAGTTGTTCCTTGTGCATCTGTTATAAAAACTAAAGTGCTATCTTTTAAATTAGCAAGATTACCTTTTACAACAAAACCTTGCTGTGCTTGTGTAATAAATGGTAAAAGAAGAAAAACTAGGAATTTGTTCATCAGAGTATTTTATTTAAATAATATTTTTTGTAATGCTATTCGCTACAAATTAGGCAGCAAATTAACAAACTAGTTGGTTTCAATTATCATTATTTTGTTAAAAACTAGATATACTTTTATTTAAACTTCGTTTACTGCTATTTTTACTGCCTATTTTTAATTATGATGAAAAAGATTTTTACAATTTTAGGATTGCTTAGTGTAATTATTGTAATGGCTCAACCTCAAAAAGTTGTTGCCGATAAAATTATTGCCCAGGTGGGTAATAAAATTATTCTTAAATCCGATGTTCAAAATGCGATAAACGATTATAAACGTCAGGGTCAAGAAGCTAGTTTACCTGCCAATCCTGAATGTGCTTTTTTAGAAGGACAACTGATTCAAAAAGCTTTGGTATTACAAGCCGAAAAAGATTCATTAACAGTTAGTGAAGAAGAAATTGAAGCTTCATTAGATAATCAAATCAGAGGTTTTATTCGTGAATATGGTTCTCAGCAAACTTTAGAAGATGTTGCAGGTAAATCTGTATATCAAATTAAAGAAGATTTTAGAGCAGTATTTAAAGAGAGAAAACTCTCTGATCAAATGCGTAATAAAATTGTTGATAATATTAAAATAACTCCTAATGAAGTAAAAGTTTATTACGAAAAAATTCCAAAAGATAGTTTGGCTTTTTATGAGAGCGAGTTAGAATTAAAACAAATCATCATCACGCCAAAAGCTAATAAAAGTGTTGATGAATATGTAATTAAACAATTGTACGAATATAAACGTCAAGTTGAAAATGGTTCAAAAAGATTTGATCAATTAGCAAAAATTTATACCGATGATCCTGGTAGTAAAGAAAGTGGTGGTCAGTATAATGTTAGCAGAAGCGATAAATTTTGGGATCCAACATTTTTATCCACTTGTTTTAGGTTAAAAGATGGTCAAATTTCAAACGTTATTAAATCAAAATTCGGATATCATATTATTCAATTGGTTTCTCGTGCTGGTGATGATGCAGTGGTTCGTCATATCTTAAAAATACCACCCATTACCGATGAGGAAATTAGACTTGTTGTGAATGAGTTAGACTCTGTTAGAGAAAAATTAATTAAAAAAGAAATGGATTTTGGCTTTGCATTAAATAAATATAATGACGATGAAGCCAATAAAAATAATGGGGGTCAAATAGGTGGTAGAGATGGAAGTGGTTTAATTACAATAGACCAATTAGATAAAGACATGGTTTTATTAATCAAAAATTTAAATCCTGGCAATTATTCTAAACCCCAAGTTTATGCAGATGATAGAGGTCAAAAAAAAGTAAGAATAATTTATTTTTCTAGTAGAACTGACCCTCACAGAGAGAATATAAAAGATGATTACAACAGATTATCCATGCGAGCTATTGAAGATAAAAAACAAGCACAGCTCGAAAAGTGGTTTGCTGAACATATGCCTACTTATTATATAACTATCGACCCAGAATTTAAAACATGCAAATCCATTGATAAATGGTTAAAATATGCCCGAAAAGACTAAACTAGTTCTATTGGCATGGTTTTGCATATATATTACATAAAGATAGGTTATGAAAAATATTTTACTTGTTTTAGCAATTGGATTTACAGTTCAATCAAATGCTCAACAAAGAGTTGTTGCAGAATGTACTGTTGACTATAATGTAGTAACAGATACCTTAAATCAAAGCAATAATTTTTTAGCATCTGCACATAAAACTTTATATATAAAAGGAAATGACAGTAGAACTGATTTAATTAGTAGTTCATTTTCTCAAACAGTAATTTACGATAAAGCTTCAGGTAATGCAGTTGTTTTACGAGAAATTGGCAATAATAAACTCATCACTAAATTAAATAAATCTCAGTGGCTGGCAAAGAATAAAAAGTTTGATTCTGCAGTTGTTACATTATTTAGTGATACAAAAATTTTATTAGGTTACGAATGTAAAAAGGCTACCATTACTTTAAAGAGTGGGGTTGTTACTCAAGTATATTATACTACAGCTTTTGTACCTTCAGTTAGAGATTATGAGTATTATTTAAAAGATGTTCCAGGTTTAGTATTAGAGTACGAAACAGAAGAAGGAAAGTCGAAAGTTAAATATATAGCTACAAAAATAGACTTAAGCCCAGTGCCTAGTTCTAAATTCAATGTACCCACTTCAGGATACAGAATTTTAAATTAATTGTTAGGAGATGGCGTTTTAAACTTAGGAACTTTAATTTTCAATTTATAAGGCATTACATAAGTTGTTTTACCATCATACAATTGTATGTAGGAATTAAACTCGTTGCCAGCTGGGGCAGTGGTTAATTGATAACTTCCTTTATTATGTAAATTGTTTCTCAATAAACTCATTGAAAAACTTTTATGAGAATAATTGCTGATGTTTTTTAATGAAAATCTACTATTCTTAACTTTCTCATTAACAGTTCCAGATATGCTTAAAGACGCAAAAGCAAAAGGCATCACCATAGTCAATATGGCTAGTACAAAAACTTTTTTTATGTGTGCTTTAATAATCATGATATACAAAATTAAACGTTTTACATATAATTAACAAAATAAATCTTATTAACAAACGATATTTCCTACTAAAAAGTTGTGCAGATTATTTTTTTTATTTATCAACATCCCTATATTTAATAAACCAATTTTTATGAAGCAACAACCATACCACGAGGGAAAAGGGGAGCTTAATCAAATATTGATTGATTATCACAATCTAAAAGCAGGTAAAAAACATCGCTTCTTGGATGAAGAGTCGTTTATTATTATTATTGATCATTTTGATGAAATAGAAAATCAATCAGAAGCTTTATTAGCAGCTGAAATTGGGTTAGGGCAATATCCTTACTCTTCTGAACTAATGTTTAGAAAAGCAGACCTCTTAATATCTTCAAAAAAATATATCGAAGCTTTAGATTTATTAGATGTTGCTGCATTATACGATGGTAAAAATATTAGTTATTTTATTTTAAAAACAGATGCTTTATTAGCATTAGATCGTCAGCCAGAAGCAGTTGAATTGTTGCAATCTGCATTAGCGTATTTTGATGGAGAAGAAAAAGTTGACTTATTATTTGATTTAGCTGATGTGTATGATGATTATGAAGAGTTCGATAAAGTATTTGAGTGTTTAAAAGTAATTTTAGAAGAAGAACACAATAATGAAGAGGCTTTATACAAAATTTGCTTTTGGACAGATTTTACAGGTAGATATGAAGAAGCCATTATTCTTCATCAAAAAATTATTGATGAATCGCCTTACAATGAAATTGCATGGTTTAATTTAGGTACTGCTTATCAAGGATTAAAATTGTACGAAAAAGCAATTGATGCTTATCAATTTGCTATTGTAATTGAAGAAAAATTTGATTATGCTTATCGTAATATGGGTGATGCCTATTTGCGTTTAAGAAAATATAAAGAAGCTATTGAAGTTTTAGAAAAAGTGTTAGAATTAAGCAGACCCGAAGATGTGATTTATGAAGCACTAGGTCATTGCCATCATAAATTAAAAAATACGGCCCAAGCACGATTTAACTATAAAAAAGCAGTTCATTTAAATAATGAAGATGCACGTTTGCATTACAAGGTTGCCAACACTTATATGTTAGATGGGCAATGGCAAAAAGCAGTTAAACATTTAGAAGATGCTTTACGACTAAATAGAAATAGTCGTGAGTTTAATTTAGCTATGGGAGAGTGTAAAACTCAATTAGGTTTATTTAAAGAAGCTATTGTTTATTTTGGTACAGTGGTTTTACATAGGCCCAAAAATGTAAGTGGTTGGGCTGCTTTATTAAAGTGTTTAATTAAAGCAAAAATGTTAGATCAAGCTAATGAAAGATGTTTGGTTGCATTGCATCATACAGGTCAAAAACCAATCATTATTTATTTATATGTAGCCATTCTATTTGCTCAAAATAAAAATAAAGAAGCATTGATACAATTAGAAAATGCAATGGCTATTGATTCTAAGCACTTAAAAACGCTTTTAGAAATTAATCCTAATATTCTGCAAAATAATCAAGTGTTAGATATTATTGCAAGATACAAGAGCAAAAAAAGAAATCACAGAAGAAAGTAGATTAGTGTAATTTTGCATTCTCTTATATGGGCCTGTACTGGTTTCGACAGCATAGGTTGCGGTAAGTATAAGCACGTCGTGTGTTGTGTAATTAACACGTTAATCTGAATACTCACA
>JANPAT010000134.1:0-2245 GCA_031430075.1 Chitinophagaceae bacterium
GATTGTATTTTTCAGAAACAATATCAATCAATAATTGTTTTGCTGTGCCTTTGCTTAAGGTTTTATGTGAATATAATTCTTCTAATAAAATTTTCATAATAGTGATATTATTTTTCTATCCAATTTTTGATAATTTGATAACCATATTCTGTGAGTATAGATTCAGGATGAAATTGTACGCCTTTTACATCAAACTCTTTATGTCGTAAGGCCATGATATTTTTATGTTGATCTTCAGCTATTATTTCAATTGCAGCTTCGGTTACATTTCTCACCACCCATGAATGGTAGTGCCCAACTTTAAATGAACTTGGTACTTGAAAAAATAAATCATCTTGTTTTAGTATGTTTATTGTAGAAGCTATGCCATGCAAGGGTTCTGGAAGATTGTATAAACTTGCTCCAAAAACTTCACCTATTGCTTGATGACCAAGACAAACACCTAAAATACTTTTGGTAGATGCGTATGTTTTTATTAATTCAATCATTAAACCTGCATCTTTTGGAATGCCTGGTCCTGGAGAAAGTAATATTTTATCATATTGATTAATATTATCCATTTCGAATTGATTGTTTTTTACTACAGCAACTTCAACTGCTGCAAAAGATTTCAGCATGTAAACTAAATTGTAAACAAACGAATCGTAATTATCTATTACTAGTATTTTCATATTAAATTTCTTTAGCTAATTCTATGGCTTTTTTTAATGCTGAAATCTTATTGTTAATTTCATTCAATTCATTTCTACTATCTGATTTTGCTACAATGCCACAACCTGCTTGATAGGTTAAAGTATTCTGATAACTTACAAATGATCGAATAAAAATGGCATGATTTAAAGTTTTATTTAAGCCAATAAAACCAATGGTTCCACCATAAAAACCCCTTTTTTTATTTTCATATTCATCTATCAAACTCATGGCTTTATATTTTGGAGCACCAGACAAAGTACCAGCAGGAAAAGTATCTGCCAATAATGCAATTGGATTATAATTGTCTGATAATTCGGCTGTAACTTTTGAAACTAAATGTATCACATGCGAGTAATATTCAACTTCTTTAAACTTTTCAACTTCTACATGATTACTGTGCTTGCTTAAATCATTTCTTGCTAGATCTACAAGCATCACATGTTCGGCATTTTCTTTGGGATCGTTTAATAGTGCTTTACTCAATTCAATATCATCCTCTGCATTCCCTGTTCTTTTAAATGTGCCAGCTATAGGGTGAATGGTTGCTTTTTGATTTGCAATAATTAATTGTGCTTCGGGTGATGAACCAAATATTTTAAAATGTCCATAGTCGAAATAAAAAAGATATGGGGAAGGATTTATTGATCGCAAAGCCCTATACACATTGAATTCATCGCCTTTAAACTCTTGTTTAAATTTTCTGGATAATACTAATTGAAACACATCACCAACACTGCAATGCAATTTTCCTTTTTCTATTAATTGTATAAATTCATCATCGGTATAATTTGAAGTTTCATTTTCTTTAGTTTTAAATTGATGTGTAACAATAGCTCTATTATTTATGGCATTTACTATTTCATTGATATTACTTTGTTCATTTTCTAAGCAGTGTGCAAAGCAGTATAATTTATTGTAGTAATGATCAAAAACTATAATGTTTTTAAAAAATTGATAGTGGATTAAAGGCAGTTCATTATTTTTAGTTGATTGCTTAAATGTAATATCTTCAAAAAGCGGAATAGCATCATAACTTGTATATCCAAACAATCCAGTCGTGATAAAATCAAATTGTAAATCATCAGCTTCAAAACAATCTATGAAATGATTTAATTCATTGATTGTATTTAAATCATTTATTGAGTTAATAGTTATTCTTCCATCTGGAAATATTTTTTCAATTTGATTGTTCAAAACTTTAATACTGGCAATAGCATTAATGCAGATGTATGAATAACTGTTTTGTTTACTTTTATGGTCTGAACTTTCTAATAATAATACATTAACATATTGATCACGTAATTGATAATATAATTGAACAGGTGTGAAAGTATCACTAAGCATTTCTTGAATAACCGTTTTAAATTTATATTTCATTTTTATTTTTTTGCATAAAAAAGACCCGCTGGATTGCAGCGGGTCTTTTAAATTTATAATGTATACAATTATAGACATACCAACTGAATCCCCTGAGAAGATACAGTAAGCCACCAATTGTTATTTAAAATTATGTTGTTCACTTTTACAAATATAGGAGTAGATTTATTTATCA
>JANPAT010000135.1:0-2333 GCA_031430075.1 Chitinophagaceae bacterium
TTCTACCTTCAATAGTATATATCTTTCCGATAAATTAAATTTTTATTTTGGCACAAAAAATTTCTGCAAAAACAAAACCACTATCGAGCATTAAAAAAAGCAGTTCTTTTTTTATAGATGTGTATGATGTGGTACGCAAAATACCAAAAGGTAGGGTAAGTACTTATGGTGCTATTGCAAATTATTTAGGTACCAAATCTGGTGCAAGAATGGTAGGCTGGGCAATTAATGGTTGTTTTAATTTGCTACCAAAAGTACCTGCACATAGAGTAGTAAATAGAAATGGAATGCTTAGTGGTAAAGCACATTTTTCTACTCCAAATCAAATGCAAGAATTATTAGAGAAAGAAGGCATAAAAGTTGAAAAAGAAACCATCATCAATTTCGAAAAACATAAATGGGATCCAACAAAAGAACTCTCTTTATAGAATTATAAACTAAGTTTGCACCTCAAAATATTATTACACAAAGCTTAGTGTAAATGAAAATAACAGAACATATTGCTCAGGCAAAAGATACATTAGTCAGTTTCGAAGTTTTACCACCCTTAAAAGGTAAAACCATAACATCGTTATACGAACACTTAGACCCCTTAATGGAATTTAAACCCAGCTGGATAAATGTTACTTATCATAGAGCTGAATCTATGTTCAAACGCAAGTCTGACAATACTTTTGAAAAAATTGAAGTCAGAAAAAGACCAGGAACTGTAGGCATTTGTGCAGCCATCATGAACTATTATAAAATAGATGCAGTACCTCATTTAATATGTGGAGGTTTTAGTAAACGTGAAACTGAAGATGCTTTAATTGATTTAAATTTTTTAGGAATAGATAATGTTTTAACCCTTCGTGGAGATGCCCCAAAAAATGAAGCCAGCTTTATTCCAGAGCCTGATGGAAATTTTTATGCTATTGATTTAATGAAACAAGCATTAAGAATGAACAATGGTATTTATATTGATGAAGATATTAGAGATGGTGGTAAAACCAATTTTTGTATTGGTGTTGCTGGATACCCTGAAAAACATTTTGAAGCTCCTAATTTAGAAATTGATTTAAACTACTTAAAAGAAAAAGTTGATGCTGGTGCAGAATACATTATGACACAAATGTTTTTCGACAATAATAAATTTTTTGCTTTTGAAAAATCTTGTAGAGAAATGGGTATTCAAGTTCCTATTATTCCAGGCTTAAAACCTCTTACAACAAAAAAACAATTATCGGTTTTACCCAGAATTTTTCATGTAGATATTCCAACCGAATTATCTAATGCTGTAATGAAATGCAAAAACGATGCTGAGGTTGAAAAAGTTGGTGCAGCATGGTTGGTGCAACAAAGTAAAGAGCTTAAAAACTTTGGAGCTCCTGTTTTACACTATTACACCTTAGGCAAATCTTCTGTAATTCGAAATATAGTTAAAGAAGTGTTTTAATATTTAAACCAAGCTTTTACTTGTAGTTGGTTAATTTTACACGGTGCCATATTTCAATTTTAACGATAGCGTAAATCTCTTATCTAAAATAACTTTTCACAAAGCATTTAATGCAACAAAAGTGTGGGGCAGTTATCAATTGGGTAAAATTTTAAAAAAGCCCATTCAATGGGGTTTACCCATTTCAATTTCATTTGAACCTACTACAAGTTGCAATTTACGTTGTCCCGAATGCCCAAGTGGTTTAAGAGAATTTTCTCGACCAACAGGCATGTTAGAAACCAATTTTTTTGAACAAACTATTGATGAGATTCATAAAGAATTATTGTATTTAGTTTTTTACTTTCAGGGTGAGCCATATTTGAATCCAGACTTTTTAAAAATGGTTCAATATGCCCATCAAAAAGGTATTTATACTGCAACAAGTACCAATGCACATTATTTAACCAACGAAAAAGCAAAAGCCACTGTAGAAAGCGGTTTAGATAGATTAATTATTAGT
Source organism: Chitinophagaceae bacterium (assembly GCA_031430075.1). Classification (GTDB taxonomy): domain Bacteria; phylum Bacteroidota; class Bacteroidia; order Chitinophagales; family Chitinophagaceae; genus CAIVPM01. The sequence continues at coordinate 1,938 of JANPAT010000135.1, forward strand.
ATTGATGGAACAACACAAGATGTTTATGAACAATATAGGGTTGGTGGAAATTTGACTAAAGTAATAGAAGGTGCAAAAAACATCATCAAATGGAAAAAAGAGCTCAACAGTAAAACGCCTTTTGTTTTCTTTCAATTTTTAGTTGTAAAACCCAATGAACATCAGATAGAAGAAATAAAAAAATTAGGTAAGGAGATTGGTGTAGATCAAGTTCGTTTTAAAAATGCTCATGTGTATGATTATGAAAATGATCCAAATCAACTCATTCCAGAAAATAATAAATACAGCAGATACAAAAAAGATAATTTAGGAAAGATGAAGGTGAAGAATGGCTTAAGCAATCATTGTTGGCGTTTATCGAGCAGCAATGTTATTACTTGGGATGGTTTAGTTGTA
>JANPAT010000136.1:0-2059 GCA_031430075.1 Chitinophagaceae bacterium
ACCAATTTTTCTAATTACACCACGAGCAATTTCTTGCACGTCTAAATAAGCTTTACTTTTTACTTCACCAGCCAAAATAACCTGACCAGTTGTTACTAAAGTTTCACAAGCAACTTTGCTTTGTGGATCGAATGCTAAAAAATTATCGATAAGTGCATCAGAAATCTGATCTGCTACTTTGTCTGGATGTCCTTCAGAAACGCTTTCTGATGTAAATAAATACGGCATCTGTTAAATTGTTAAGGGTTATTTTATTAAGGGTTAATTGTTACTCTGAAAGTTTATTGTAGAGTTCTAAATATTCATCTAGAATACTATTGTTTTCTTTATACTTAATTACTTTTTTGCCTTTTACTTTAGAAAATTCTTCTACTAAAATAGGGTTTACATCTGGAGCACCAAATGTTATTGCATCAGCAAATTTTGCACCACCTCTATATAAACATAAGTTATCTGCTGGTTTAAAAACTTCCAAATCTTTTTCAGAAATATTATTTCCTACCAAAGCCTTTTCTACAAAATCGTCACCTAAAGATTCATCGAACATATCTTCTCCAATACTAAATACAACTTTGCTATGTCCAAATACTGGCTCTCTTTTATAAGCAGTTTTAATAAATGCAGGAACTAAACCACTCATCCAACCACTGCAATGAACAATATCGGGTGCCCAACCAAACTTTTTTACAGTTTCTAGTGCAGCTTTTGCAAAGAAAATTGTTCTTAAGCCATTATCATCAAACCATTTGTCATCTTCATCATGAAAGATGAATTTTCTTTTGTAAAAATCTTCATTTTCTAAAAAATAAACTTGTAATCGAGCAGATGGGAGAGAAGCTACTTTAATTTGTAAAGGGTAATCATCATCATCAACAGAAACGTTGATACCAGATAATCTTACTACTTCGTGCAAACGATGGCGTCTTTCATTAATCACACCAAAGCGAGGCATAATACAACGAACTTCGTAACCATTATCGTTAGTTTTTATTGCAAGTTTATTTACTGTTTCAGCAAACTCTGTTAGCTCCAAATAAGGAGATAATTCTGTTGCAATAAATAAAATTCTTTTCTTCGGGATTAATTCTTCCAAAATCTGGTCTGTTTTTTTTAGAGGTTGCGAAGTTAAAGAAATTAGGGATAATAATTGATATTGAAAACATTTTATCCAATTATTTACAAATCATCAATACTATACTCCTTTAATTTTCGGTATAATGTACGTTCACTAATGCCTAAATCAGAGCTTGCATCCTTCCTTTTCCCTTTATGTTTTAATAAAGCTTTTACAATAAGTTCTTTTTCTTTTTCATTAATATTTAGAGATTCTTCTACATCTTCATGTGCAATATCATTATCCTTAATGATCACAGGTTGATTTTGAGAATAATTTGGAATGAATTGTGGTTGATGATGTGCAGTATTAATTAATTCGTCTGATTTTAAAATAGGAAAGTCTTTTAAAATATTTTCTTTTGAATAAGATGGCATGCTTCCAGTTAAAGCTGGGTTCTGTAAAATTTCTAAAAACATTTTTTTTAATTCAGTAACATCTTTTTTCATATCAAAGAAAAGTTTGTACAATATTTCTCTTTCGTTGTTAAATTCTGTTGAACTATTGCCTGATTGACTTGCTAAGATTGGTAAACGAGATGTTACTTTTTCTGGTAAAAAATTCCTTAAATCATTCGCCGAAATAATATTTGAGGTACTTAATACAGAAATTTGTTCGGCTAAATTTTTAAGCTCTCTTACATTGCCAGGAAATATATAATTGGTTAAAATTTCTTTGGCAGATTCCTCAAGTTGTATTGATTTGGTTTTGTACTTTTCACTAAAGTCCACAACAAATTTTCTGAACAATAAAGGGATGTCTTCTTTCCTATCTCTCAACGCTGGAACCCTTATAGGCACTGTGCTTAAACGATAATATAAATCTTCTCTAAATCTGCCTTTTTGTGTAAATTCAATTAATTCTCTATTGGTTGCAGCAATAACACGAACATCAGTTTTTTGAACTTTAGATGAACCCACACGAATAAATTCTCCTGTTTCTAAA
>JANPAT010000137.1:0-4331 GCA_031430075.1 Chitinophagaceae bacterium
GCTGCAGTTTCTTTAGTTATTAATGGATTTTTATTAGTAAACATACTTTTAAAATACTCTAACCGCCAAACTAGTGCTGCTATAAATTTTGTTACTTCTCTTGTAGGTTTTTTCTTTTTAAAAATTTTAGCTATTTCATCAAATACATTTCTATAAGTTAAATTCCAAGCAGATAAAATAAATCTTTCCGCATTAATACTTGATTCCATTAAAGCAATCATAGCTGTAGCTACATCATTAACATCAATAAATCCACTGCTGCCATTTGTATACCATGGAAACTCCTTATACACATTTTTAAAAATTGCTGAGGAGCCAGTATTCCAATTACCTGCTCCTAAAATGATACTTGGATTTACAATGACAGCATGTAATCCTTCTCCAATGCCACGCCACACTTCCATTTCAGAAAGGTATTTAGTTTTTCCGTATTCACTATTACTAGTATCTTCTGACCAATTCATATTTTCAGAAATTAATTCTCCCGGTCTTATTCTTCCTAAAGCTGCTACTGAACTTACATGAATTAGTTTTTCTACACCACATTGAATACATGCATTCACCACATTTTTTGTGCCTTCAATATTTAATTGATGCATTAATTTTTTTTCTTTTGGATTGAAAGAAACTACAGCTGCACAATGATATACTTGCTTAGCTTTTGAAAATATTTCTTCCAAAACATTAATATCTAAAATATCGGCTCTTTGCCATTGAGCTAATGCTTCCAATTCTTTTGATGGGGCCGATGAATTATATAATGCTATGATATGATACTGCTTTTTGGCTAACGCTTTAACAACATGAGCACCAACTAAACCTGAAGCACCTGTAACAACAATCATATTATTAATTTTTCTTCATAATTGATAACATTAACACAGGTAACAAAACCAAATTTGTAATTGTGCCAATAATTAAAGTTAAAGAAGTTAACCAACCAAGGGCTTGAGTACCACCGAAACTACTAAAACAAAATATAACAAAGCCTGTAATTAAAACAAGAGATGTATAAATAATACTTATTCCGGTTTGTTTTATTGTTTGAATCAGTGTTGCTTTAACATTGTTATTATTGTTCTTAAGCTCTTGCCTATAGTTTACTAAAAATCGAATAGTCACATCTATTACAATGCCTAGTGCAACACTAAAAACCAATACTGTTGATGGTTTTAAAGCAATACCCATCCATCCCATAACACCTGCAGTAACAATTAATGGAATGATATTTGGAATTAAGGAACAAAACAAAATACGTACAGACTTAAACAAATACAACATACAAAAAGCAATTAATAAAAAAGCATAAAATATACTTTCTTTTAATCCATTAATAATAAAACTACTGCCTTCTAAAAAAGTTACACTACCACCAGTAAATGTTAATTTATATTTTGTTGAGTCGAAAATTTCATAACCTTTCTTTTCAAAATCTTTTAATAGTATCGGCAATTGTTTGCTACCAATATCTTTCATATTTACACTAATTCTGGCAACTTGTTTATTAGTATCCAGAAAATTATTTAATAAAGATTCAATTCCCTTTTTTTTATTTTTGGATGGATTATCTGTTTGAATATACTGACTCATGATAGCCATTTCAGCCATTCCACTTGGAGTAGTATAACTGATGCTATCACCATCATAAAAAGCTTGTCGAGAAAATTTTAATCCATCTACAAAGCTTAAAGGTTTTGCAGTAAATGGGTTTTGCTGAATATAATTGCTGAATTCGTCAATATTTTCTATGGGCTGTAAACTTCTGAATAATCCTTTTTTCTTTTTTGTATCCACTAAAATTTCTAGAGGCATAATCCCATTAAAATTATTTTCGAACCATTTTAAATCGGTATAAATAATATCTTTTTTAGGTAAATCATCAACAATAAATCCTTCTTTTTTTAATTTAAAAATACCTGCAATAGAAAAAATTAAAATAATGATTGAAATAGTGTAAACCCATTTTGAATGAAAGATTGCCCAGCGTTCAATTTTGATTAAAGTTTTTTCGAGTAATGCATTATTAAGGTATTGCATTTGCTTTTTGGTAGGCTCTTTCATTATACTTAAAACCGATGGAATGAATAAGAGTGAAATAAAAAACAAAGCCATTATGTTGATACCTGAAACATAACCAAACTCTTTTAACAAACTACTTTTTGTTAACGCAAATACTGCAAAACCAATAGCTGCAGCTATATTACAAAACAATGTAACTACACCCATTTTGCCTACCATGTTAAATAATGCAAATTGTTTATTATTCAATTCTTTAAAACTAGTATGGTACTTATTTAAAAAATAAATGCAATTAGGCACACCAATTACAACTACTAAAGGAGGAATTAATGCTGTTAACAAAGTTATTTTATAACCCAATAAAGCCATGGTTCCAAAACTCCAAATTACACCCATTGCAACTACGGCAAGGCTCATAAACATTGCAGCAGTAGACCTGAAAAATAATAACAACACTAAAGCTGAGAAAGCTAATGAAGCAATCAAGAAAAAATTCATTTCCTTTTTAATTCTTTCAGCAATTATGGTTCTGATATAGGGCAAGCCACTGATATGCGTTTCTATATTTGTTTTACTTTTAAATTCCTTAACTTCAGTAACAATTTCATCAATAATTTTTGTTCTGTGAAAACTGCTGATAGAATCTTTATAAATGGTAACTCCTATTAAATAAGCATGAGTATTAGGATTGTATAAAACAGATTTATAAATAGGTAAATTATAAAAAACTGCTGTTTGAGTGTCTAATTTTTGTTGCTGATTAAATGGTTCACTAAATATTTTATTAGAAACAAATTTTTGTTGTGTGGTATCTTTCACTAAATCTACAGCTGTTGGAATTGACATTATACTTTTAACAGCTGAAATTTCACTTAATTTTTTTTGTAAATTATTGTAAGCAGAAAAATTTTGAATAGTAAACAAATCGTTTGATGTTACTCCAATAACCACTAAGTTTACATCGCTACCAAATTGTTTTAAAAAAGATTGATAGTCTTTATACTTAATATTATCCTCAGGAATTGCTTTATTAGCATCGTAGCTAAACTCAACTTTTCGGGCTTGCCATGCCATAAAAAGAGTAATAACAAATAAACCTGTTAAACAATACTTTTTATGCTTAATAATGAACTGACCAAGTTTATACCACATTTACTTCGAATTTATTGTGCATTGCAAAGAAAGTATTTTAATATTTAATTGAAATTCCGTTTCGAAAAGAGTAAATATCAATTGTTCAATTTTGATTTATTTTAGTTTTGCGTTTAAATTAAAAAACATGTTACAAGCAATTTGGAAAAAGAATGATACAAAAGCAAAATGGTTAATTGGCATTTTTTCGTTTGTTGTTTTTGCTGTAGTAGTACTTTTAGGTAAACTAAAATTAGATGTTGATTTAGGATTTGATGTGCATGTATTTGCTACATTTAATGCATTTATTAATTCTGCTGTAGCATTTTTATTAGTAGCGGCTTTAATGACTGTAAAAAGAAAAAAATATCTACTACATAAAAAAATGATGATAGCAGCTTTAATATTATCTATCATTTTTTTAGTAAGTTATATTGCTCATCATTTATTTGCAGGAGATACAAAATTTGGTGGAGTTGGGATGATAAGAACTTTTTATTTTACAATATTAATCACACATATTTTTTTAGCTTCTGTAATATTACCTTTTATCCTTTTTACAACTTACAGGGCGTTAATAGGAGAATTTGAAGCCCATAAAAAAATGGCTAAAATTACTTGGCCATTGTGGTTTTATGTTGCTTTAACAGGACCAATAATTTATTTATTGATTAGCCCTTATTACACTTAAATTTTATTCGTTAACTGCAGGTTTTAACCCATCAATTAAATCAGTTTCGTTTAACTTCATACGTGTAGTAATATCTTTTATATTACTCAATCTTTGAACAGTGTAAGGTATAGTATCTAAGCCTGATGTAAATTTTAATATGTAAGAATAAATACCCACTAAACTACCTGCAGCAATTTCTTCAGTATGAGTAATCCAACTGGTAACATATAATGAAAAGCCAATTACAATAATGACTAAGAACTCCATCAAACCAAAATTCATAGCTTCTTGATCGCTAATTTTTATTTTCCAAAATCGAAGTTTTTGATAGTGCCTTCGTATAGCTAAAGGATTTCCTGTACTAATTACTTCAACTTGATTTTCTAATTCATCATTATTTTTTTTATTTAAATCCTCCATCTTTCTACCATAAAAATAACTTAACACACTAACTGGAATTAAAATGGCCAAACAAATTCCAACAACTTTTAAATCGTAAAAGCAAAGT
>JANPAT010000138.1:0-2098 GCA_031430075.1 Chitinophagaceae bacterium
AACAGGTAGGTTTTTATTCGATGCAGGAATACAACTTTCATTATTTAATAATGCAGTAAATATTTATGCACCTATATTGTTTAGTAAAGTGTATAGAGATTATAACAAATCTATTTTGGGCGATAAAATATTTTCAAAAACTATCAGCTTTAGCATCAACTTACAAAACCTTCATTTTAATAAACTAAGCAGAGATATTCCTTTATAAAATTTTATTATGACCAAAGACATTACAATTCAAGAAGCTCAAAATAAAGTAGATGAATGGATAAAAACCTTTGGTGTTCGATATTTTAATGAGTTAACAAACCTTGGAATTTTGGTAGAAGAAGTTGGTGAACTTTCAAGAATAATGGTAAGAAAATTCGGTGAGCAATCTTTTAAAAATAATGAAGCCGAAAAAGAATTAGGCGATGAAATGGCGGATGTGTTATGGGTTTTAATTTGCTTAGCCAATCAAACTGGTGTTAACTTAACTGAAGCCTTACAAAAAAATTTTGAAAAGAAAACCAATAGAGATTTAACAAGACACCAAGAGAATATTAAATTGAAATAACCGGCTCACAGATAACACTGAAAACATCTGTGTATTCTGTGCTATCTGTGAGAAATAATACCTTTAAGTAATGAATAACAATTTTTTTAAGTCTCAATTTTTATTGAGAGATGATATTACCTTTTTAAACTTTGGTTCTTTTGGTGCTTGTCCAAAACCTGTGTTTCAACAATATCAAGCATTTCAATTAGAATTAGAACAAGAGCCTATTCAGTTTATTACTGTAACTGGTTTAGAATATTTAAAAACTTCTAGAGAAGCGTTGGGCAAATATTTACATTGTAGTAGTGATGATTTGGTTTATGTAACCAATCCATCTTATGCAGTAAATATTATTGCAAAAAGTTTGAATTTGAAAGAAGGTGATGAAGTGCTTGCAACAAATTTAGAATATGGTGCTTGCGATAAAACTTGGAACTATTATTGCAAAAAAGTTGCTGCAAAATATGTAAGGCAACCGATCAATTTTCCTTTAACCACCAAAGAACAATTTGTTGAAGATTTTTTTAAAGGATTAACATCAAAAACAAAACTGGTTTTTATTAGTCATATTACCAGCACAACAGGATTACGATTGCCTGTTGAAGAAATTTTAGCTAAAGCAAAATCTTTAGGTTTAATGACATTTGTTGATGGGGCTCATGCACCAGCACAAATTGATCTATACTTAAATTCACTTCAAGCAGATGTTTATACAGGAGCTTGTCATAAATGGATGATGACACCCAAAGGCAGTAGTTTTTTATATGTAAAAAAAGAGCTGCAACATTTGTTCGACCCATTAATTGTAAGTTGGGGCTATGAAGAAAACTTGCCATCAGAAACGCAGTTTTTAGACTATCATCAATTACAAGGCACAAGAGACTATTCTGCTTTTTTAACTATTCCAAAAGCAATAGAGTTTATGGAAGCAAATGATTGGAAAACTGTTGCACTGAATTGTAGAGCATTAGTACAAGCTAATGCAGAAAGGTTTTGTAAGCTTTTAAACTCAACTTCTTTAGCACCAATATCAGATGAATTTTTGGTTCAATTGTATAGCATACCCTTGAAAACGGCAGAACCACAAAAATTACAAAGACTTTTATTTGAAAAATATAAAATTGAGATTCCTGTAATGCAATTAGATGGGAAAATATTTTTACGATATTCTATTCAGGCATTTAATTTGCAAGAAGATTTGGATATATTGTATAATGCTTTGGTAGATATTAAAGCAACAACCAATTTGATAGAAGAATAATTATCTCAATACCTTCATTTTAACCATTTCGATTCTGGTATCGCTTACATTTAAAATATCAAACTGATGATTACCTATTACAATAATTTCCTTAGCTAAGGGAATAGCTTCGTGATTGGTAATGATATAACCACTAAGTGTTTCAGTTTCTCCTGTATCTAAAAAAACTAAATCATAATTTTCTTTTAAATAATCAAGTTCCAATCTTCCACTAAAAATAAATTCAGTCTGACTAATTTGTTTTTCTACAAACTCCTCAACGTCGTGTTCATCTTTTATCTCACCAAAAATTTCTTCTA
>JANPAT010000139.1:0-5790 GCA_031430075.1 Chitinophagaceae bacterium
GTAATACATGCTTTGCATCATGAACAAGATATTAGAAATATGGGTGGATTGAAGAAAAAACTTCCTATAACTCACATTACATTTTTATTAGGATGTATTGCAATTTCAGGAATTCCACCTTTTAGTGGATTCTTTTCAAAAGATGAAATATTAGCAGCTGCATATGCACATCATCCTATTTATTGGGTGTTGGCTGTTGTAGGTGCTGCTATGACTGCATTCTACATGTTTAGATTATATGCAACAACTTTTTTAGGAACTTATCGAGGAACAAGTGAGCAAGCAAGTCACATACATGAGTCGCCAAAATCAATGACAATTCCTTTAATTATTTTAGCCATTTTAAGTGTTGTTGGAGGGCTTGTAGGCGTGCCAGAAATTTTAGGTGGTAATCATCAATTGCATCATTTTTTATCATCAGTTTTAGTAAGTGAAAAAACCCATCAGATTCCTCATAACACGGAATGGATGTTGATGGGAATTTCTGTTATAATAGCAGTTATAGCAATATTGTTTGCTGTAAACAAATTTAGCAAGAAACCTGAATTAAACGATGCTGAAGGCTTTGGTAAAGTACTTTCGAATAAATGGTATGTTGATGAGTTATATGATAAATTTATTGTACACCCAATGAATAATATAGCAGTGTTTTTTAAAAACGTGATTGAAAAAAGTGGAATTGATGCTGCAGTAAATGGTGTAGGAAAATTTGTTTTATACGGTTCAAGACAAATTAGATTAATTCAAACAGGGCAAGTGGGTAATTATATTTTGTTAATGGTATTAGCTTTTGTTTTAATGGTTTTAATTTGGATTAACGACGGGTATATTTATAGATTCATAACAAATTTGTTTTAAAAAAATATTGAAGAAATAATGTTGTCATATTTATTATTATTGATTCCTTTTTTTGGTGCATTAACTACTTTTTTTATTAGTGATGAAAAGTTGGCGAAAAGAAATGCCTTATTGATTTCTATTGCTACTTTAATCATTTCCATTTTTACTCTTTTTAGTAAAGTAGAATTAAGTTTTTCAACAGCTTGGATTAGTGCATTAGGTAGTAATTTCTCTTTACAATTAGATGGGTTAAGCAAAATGCTTTGTTTATTAAATGCCATTTCACTTCCATTGATTATTTTTTCAGTTAAAGAAAATACTTATCAAAAAGCATCAAACTTTTGGGGTTTAATGTTATTAATGCAAGTGGGTATCATGGGTGTGTTTTTGGCTAGTGATGCTTTATTGTTTTATTTCTTTTGGGAGTTGGCTTTAATACCAGCATATTTTTTATGTTCTATTTGGGGTGGAGAAAAAAGACTTCAAGTAACTTTTAAATTCTTCATTTACACTTTTGTTGGTTCATTACTTATGTTAATTGGTATTATTTATTTATACCTTCAAACTCCAGGTAGTCATTCATTTTCAATACAAGATTTTTATAATATAAAACTTGCAGGTAAAGAGCAAGCAACAGTTTTCGCATTAATGTTTATTGCTTTTGCAATTAAAATGCCCATTTTTCCTTTTCATACATGGCAACCTGATACTTATGAACAGGCACCCACACCCGTAACAATGGTTTTAAGTGGAGTGATGGTTAAAATGGGAATTTATGCTGTGATACGTTGGTTAATTCCAATAGTTCCAGATGCATCTGCTGCTCATGCAAATTTTGTAATTATTCTTTCAGTTATAGGAATGCTATATGCTTCTTTGATTGCAATTAGGCAAGATGATATGAAGCGTTTAGTTGCCTATTCATCAATTGCACATATTGGGTTAATGAGTGCTGCATTATTTACTAATACTCAAATAGGAATGGATGGTGTGATGTTACAAATGTTTAATCATGGTATTAATGTTATTGGTTTGTGGATTGTTGTTGATGTAATTGAAAAGCAATTGGGCACTCGTAAGTTTAGTGAGTTAGGAGGTTTAGCACAAAAAGCACCCACCTTAGCCATTTTATTTGTTGTAATTGCTTTAGCAAATATTGCTTTACCATTAACTAATGCTTTTGTGGGAGAGTTTTTAATGTTTAGTGGACTGTTTGAATTTAATATTTGGATGGCTGCTGTTGCAGGGATAAGTATTATTCTTGCTGCAGTATATACTTTAAATATGGTGCAAAAAATATTTTATGGCAAAACAGTTATACTTACTGAAAATGCAATAGATATTAGCTGGAATGTAAAACTTGTATTAACTATAATTGTTGTATTGATTATAGTTTTAGGGGTTTATCCAATGCCATTATTAAACTTAATTGGTCAGTAAAGAGATTTTGTTGAAGAGTGCGACGCCACTGAAGTTGATAGTAGTATTGCAGTTTGGTAAATAAAAAAAAGAATTATATTTCTTTAGGTTCGATGTATGAATTTAAAGTAAACATTAAGGAATATGAATACAATAATTGTTTCGGGCTTATTGGGTGTAGTGATGATGTTTAGTGGAATTTTTACAACTAACAAACAAGCTATTAAAAACATTGCCATACTAGGGTTGTTATTATTATTTTGTACCAATATAATGGCTACTTATGGTATAGGAAATTTAAATATTGATACTAAAGGCATGCTTGAATTTAATAAATTCGGAATGTTTTTTAATTCGATTATAATTTTTTCTACATTAATGTATGTGTTGCTTTCTGGAAGAGATATTGTTGAAGTAGGTAATTATGCTGCTGAATATTTTACTCTGATATTTTTTATTTTATGTGGCGTTTTTATTTTGTCGGCCTTCAACAATTTATTGATGTTGTTTTTAGGAGTAGAAATTATGACTATTCCATTGTACATTTTAGCAGGAACTGATAAAAAGAATTTAAAAAGCAATGAAGCTTCATTAAAATATTTTTTAATGGGTGCGTTTTCAACTGGCATCATGTTAATGGGTATTGCTTTAATGTATGGTGTAGCAGGAAATTTTAATGTTGCTTACGAAATACCTGTAACTGCTACTGGATCTGGTTTACCTAACTATGGTATTTTAATGCCATTAGGCTTACTATTTATTTTTGCATCTATGTTATTTAAGGTGAGTGCTGCACCTTTTCATTTTTGGACTCCAGATGTTTACGATGGAACACCAAGTGTGTTCACCTCATTCATGTCTACCATAGTTAAAGTTGCAGGATTTATTGCATTCATAAAATTGTTTGAAGGAAGATTTGTACAATTACAATACTCTTGGAAACTTTTATTACCACTTGTAATTATTGCAACATTATTAATTGGGAATATTACTGCTGTATTTCAGCAAAGTGTAAAAAGAATGTTAGCTTACAGCAGCATTGCTCAGGCAGGTTTTATGTTGTTTGCTTTATATAGTAATAATGAAACTTCTCGTGAAGGTATTTTATTATATAGCTTGGCTTATTGTTTAGCAACTATTGGAGTATTTGCTATTTTAATTAAAATGAAAGATTATACTTTTGAAGGATATAATGGTTTAGCAAAAACACAACCCACTTTAGCAGCTGCAAATACAGTTTTTTTATTATCATTAGCTGGTATTCCTTTAACTGCTGGTTTTTTTGCAAAATATTATATGTTGGTTTCTGCAATTAAAGCCCACAATGCTATTTTCTTGGTTATAGTTGCTGTTCTTTTTGCAGCAGTTAGTGTATATTACTATTTTAGAGTAATTCAAGCTATGTATTTTAAACAAGGAAATGCAGAAGTTAATAGCACCATAACCAAAGGATTTAAAATAGGGTTAATTATTTTGGCTGCATTGATAATTTTAATTGGTATAATGCCCAACATGTTATTACAATGGTTGTATTTTTAACAAGGTCAATTAATTTTCATATTTCAATATTATTGCAAAAATCTTTTAAGTAAATACACTTTACTTTTGTACTTATTATTTTACCATGTCTAAAGCATCCATACCACAAGGAACAAGAGATTTTAATGCTGAAGTTATTCGAAAACGAAATTTCATATTTAATACCATCAAATCTGTGTTTGAATTATATGGTTACGAGCCATTAGAAACTCCAACAATAGAGAATTTAGAAACACTCATGGGCAAATATGGTGATGAAGGAGATAAACTAATATTTAAAATTCTGAACAATGGCTTAGATCATGTTTCAAAAAAAGAAAAAGCAAAACAAGATTTTGAAAAAATTTTAGAAGGAAAAAATTCAATAGCAATTACTGAAAGAGCACTTCGATATGATTTAACAATACCATTTGCTCGTTATGTTGCCATGAATCATGGTAAATTAACCTTTCCCTTTAAAAGATACCAAATTCAACCTGTTTGGCGTGCAGATAGGCCTCAACGTGGAAGATACAGAGAATTTTATCAATGCGATGCTGATGTTGTTGGAAGTACAAGTTTAATTAATGAAGTAGAACTAATTAATATTTATGCCTCTGTTTTTCGAAAGTTAAATATTGATGTTGAAATAAAAATTAATAGCCGAAAAATTTTGCAAGCTTTAGCAGAAATTTCTGGTGGAGTTGATAAAATGATAGATATCACGACCGCAATAGATAAGCTAGATAAAATAGGATTAAGTAAGGTTAAAGATGAACTCAAAGAAAGAGGACTCAATAATCAACAAATTCATACCATAGAAAACTGCCTACTAATTGAGGGTTCAAATGCTGAAAAAATAATGCAATTATCAAATTTATTTGGTGAAAATAAAACTGGTAAAAGTGGTATTGCAGATATTGAATATATTTTAGATTATCAATCTCATTCTAATTTAAAAATTGATTTTACTCTTGCTCGTGGTTTAAATTACTATACAGGTGTAATTTTTGAAATTAAGGCTTCTTATGTAGAAATGGGAAGTATTGGAGGGGGTGGTAGGTATGATAACTTAACAGGGTTATTTGGTGTGCCTAATATTCCTGGGGTAGGCATTAGCTTTGGTGTTGATAGGATTTATGATGTAATGGAAGAGTTGAACCTTTTTCAAGACGATATACAAACTTCAACCAAAATTCTCTTTTTTAATCTTGGTGAAAACGAAAGCAAAAAAGCCTTTCAAATTTTACAAAAATTAAGGGAGATGGAAATAGGAGGTGAACTTTTTTTAGAAAATGCCAAATTCGATAAACAATTCAAATACGCAGAAAAAAAGGGAATTCCATATGTTGCCATTTTAGGAAGTAAAGAATTGGAAGAAGGTAAATTTTTATTAAAAAATTTAAAATCAGGCATACAAATTTCTGTTGAGTTCGATCATTTACAAACTCTTGTTGAAACAATTTAATTCAATATATGTTTATTTATAATGTTACCATAAAACTTCAATGGAGTGTACATGAGGCCTGGTTAAAATGGATGCAAGAGAAGCATTTAAATGATGTGATGGCTACAGAATGTTTTACAAAATATCAATTGGTAAGGCTTTTAGAAGTAGATGAAGATGAAGGCCCAACTTATGCAATTCAATATTATTGTGATTCTAAAGGGTTATATAATCAATACATTGAAAAATATGCTCCAAAATTAAGACAAGATGGTTTGGCTTTGTTTGGAGATAAAATGATTGGATTTAGGTCTCTTATGCAAATTGTGCATTAACTGTGGAAAGATTTTTAAATTATATTTTATACAGATAATACTACAAAACACTCAAACTCACTGATAGCTTAACTTTCAGGCAACATTTACGAAACCCTTTACCATAAAGGGTTTCGTAAATGTTAAGACTAATATTTCGATAAAAATTTCACATAAGTTATATTAAAAGCCTTATGTAATAAGGCTTTCATAAAATTTATTTATCAGTAATAGACTAAAAATAATTTGTAA
>JANPAT010000140.1:0-1682 GCA_031430075.1 Chitinophagaceae bacterium
CTACCGAAACAGCCACCAGGTTTGGTGTGAAAACCTATTATTACGAAACGGATTTGTCTCAAACCAAAAATGTAATAGCTCTCACTAACTGGCTTAATAAGCACTTTAATATTAATATTCTAATCAATAATGCCGGAGTAGGTGGCACTAAAAAATTTGTGGATGCCAATGTAAATTATATCAATACGATTATGCAGGTAAACATGGTGGCGACCTCCATAATTACCCATCAGTTACTGCCCAATCTAATGAAACAAACAGAATCATACATTCTGAATGTATCAAGTATGGCAGCTTTTTCGCCAATTGGTTATAAGACTGTATATCCAGCCTCAAAAAGTTTCATTCATTCCTTTACCAGGGGTTTATCTGAAGAACTTAAAGACTCCATTGTATCTGTAAGTGTTGTAAACCCGGGAGCAATGAAAACAAATAATGAAGTAAAAGCCAGGATAGAAAAACAAGGGTTTCTGGGGAAATTAACATTGCTAGATCCTGCAAAAGTGGCTAAATATTGTATTCAACAACTATTTAGAAAAAACACTGTAATTATAGTGAATCCTTTCAGCTATGCAATTTTAAAACTTTTACCCATCTGGATAAAATTGCCTTTAATGACAAATGCAATTAAAAGAGAAATTTAATATGGAAAAAATATTTGTTACAGGTATTAATGGACTACTAGGTACGAACCTAACGTTTGATCTGTTAGAAAAAGGATATTCTGTAAAAGGATTGATACGTAACAAATCAAAATTCGAAGGGCAAACCCATCCCAATTTAGAACTAATTGAAGGGGATTTGTTTGATGATTTTACACTTATTCTAAAAGATGTTGATACTGTTATTCACATTGCGGCAGAAACAAGTCAGAATAGAATCAACTATATGGATTATTGGAAAATCAATTGTAATGCTGCTTCCCAATTCCAAAATACTGCCATTCTTTGCAAAGTAAAAACATTTGTTTTTGTAAGCACAGCAAATACATTGGGATTTGGCTCAATAAATGATTTAGGAACAGAACAAAGTAAAATAAAATCGCCTTTCCAATCTTCCTTTTATGCTCAAAGTAAATTGGAAGCTGAAAAAAATCTGTTACAACACCAAGACAAGATAAATGTAATAATTATAAATCCAGGTTTTATGCTTGGAGCATTTGATACAAAGCCAAGTTCTGGTAAAATAATTTTAATGGGTTGGAAAAAGAAAATAATATTTTATCCACCTGGAGGGAAAAATTTTGTTCATGTGAAAGATGTGGTTAAGGGCATCATTTTGAGCTTATCCAAAGGAAAATACGGAGCAAAATATCTTATGGTAAATGAAAATCTTAGTTATGGTGATTTTTTTAGAAAACTAAATAACGTCACTAATCAACGCCCTGTAATGTTAAAAATCCCCAAAAAACTATTAATCGGAATTGGGTATTTAGGCGATATTTTAAGGCTTTGTAAAATTAAAACAAGCATAAGTAGTATAAATATGAAAATACTTTGTAATGACAATTACTATACGAACAAAAAATCAATTTCAGAATTAGAATTGAAATATACTCCGGTAGAAGATGCAATTAAAGAGATCCGCTTGGGTTTCAACTAGCTTAAAGACGTTTTCACAAACTTCTTTTCCTTGCTCTATAACGAGAGGCTTTATGCCTACAGTGAAAGCTTCTTCAATGA
>JANPAT010000141.1:0-3634 GCA_031430075.1 Chitinophagaceae bacterium
TTGTTTGTCCTTCATACCAAAGCTCACCAGGATTTGTAGGATAAGTAACTAAAAAAGGACCACTCGTATTATCAGCTGTTACAGTTACATCACCAAAACATACACCTCCACCACCTGCCACATTATCTCGAACTGTTAATCGCATATTTAAATCTGAAAATACAGTTGGTAATCTTTCTCCTTTTGTGTTAGAATTATAAACCACATCACTTAATTGAGGAAAATATCTTGTTCCTGTTGTTTGTGGTACAAAAGATCTAAATAAAGGTGTACCATAATTTTGCGTTCCATTCCAATCTCCAGCAGCTGCACCTGTATTTCTTTGTTCCCAACTATAAGTTAGTGCATTGCCATCAATATCAGTGGCTGAACCTGTTAATACAAAAGGTGTTGATGCTGGAATTCTGTATGCAGTTGTGCCAACATTTACAACAGGTGCCGTATTACCAGTTGCTGTAGTTACAGGACAAGAATTTCCTGTACTATTAATGGTATAACTCATGATTTCTGCCTGACTAACTGCATGAAAAGTAGGAATACTATTATTTGCAATATTATTTGTTGTACCACATATTCCTGCATAGGCCATTATGGTTATACCACTTCCAGGTTCACATGCAGTTCCTCCATTTCTATTGCCACTACCACAACTGCTTGTTGTTGCATTAAATGTGTGGTTTCCTCTAAATTGGTGACCAATTTCATGAGCTACATAATCAATATCATAAGCATCACCAACAGGATAAGAACTACCAGTTACACCTCTTGCTTTTTGTCCACTGATACAAACTACACCTAAGCCTGCTACACCACCACCACCTGTTGAAAATACATGGCCAATATCATAATTGGCAGATCCTATTAAATTATCGCATTGAGTTTGATTTATACCTAATAAAGTTGTACCATTTGAGTTTGCTGCATAATAAGGGTCGCCTGATTGTGTAACAAAAATTATATTATCGGTATTAGCAACTAAAACTAATCTAATACCAACTTCAGTTTCATAAACACCATTTACACGGTTAACAGAAATTACAATTTTTGCTAAAGCTTGTGCTTTTGTTGGAGTTGAAAGCCCTGTTGCAGCTATAGCATATTGTGTGTTACAACCAACAGCTAGTCTATAAGTTCTAACAAATGGACCAACACATTGACCTGCAGGTTCGGCTTCTGTTGTATTACTTTCTGTTACCACTACTCCTTCTTCGATGTAAGGTAAATCTTTATGAAAATCTTTTTTGAAGTAAGAAATATAGTTGTTCAAAGTTTTAAAATCATAAGGGTCAATAAACACATTTCCAGTAACGCTTGAAAGAATCATTACATGAAAACCAAACTCAGTCATATCAGCAACAATAACAGCAGTTCTATCTGTTATACCTTGCCCTGTATAAGTTTTAATATTTGGATATT
Organism: Chitinophagaceae bacterium; assembly: GCA_031430075.1. GTDB lineage: Bacteria > Bacteroidota > Bacteroidia > Chitinophagales > Chitinophagaceae > CAIVPM01. Next base: position 1,417 of record JANPAT010000141.1, read on the forward strand.
TTACTTCTAAGCCAGCTTCCATAATAGAACGTTCCCAAATATGAAAAAGAGCTGTACTACCATCTGGCATTGGAATAGAAATAACAGGGGTTGTATTTCTGTTTGTAGTGGCTTCATTAATTCTTGGAACAGATGCTAAAAAGGTTTTCATGGAGTTTAAATCCATTTGAATAGTTCTGTATTTGTGAGGAACTATGGCTCTTTTTTGATCGTTAGTGATAAAACTTTGTTCAGTTTCATCTTTAAAAAAGTTGTTCTGTGCAATTGAAGTATTAAAACTACAAAGCAAAACTAGGAACACTAAAGTTAGTGTGCATTTTTTTGTCATAAACCTGTTTTAGTTATTTATTTTACGTTACAAATTAAAAAAAAATAATTGATAATTACTAATATTTAAACTATTTATAATTAGAATTTAGTTTCGGAATAAAATACAAAAAAATAGAGCCTAATAAAAAGACTCTATTTCAATATACTAAAAACAAAAAAACTTACAACACCATATGATTTTCTTCCATCATCTTTCTAAGATTAATTAAGCCATAACGCATTCTCCCTAATGCAGTATTAATGCTTGTATTGGTTAATTGTGCAATTTCTTTAAAACTCAATTCAGCAAAATGCCGTAAAATAATTACTTCTCTTTGCTCGTAAGGTAATAAATCAAGCATTACTCTAATTTTTTCTTGAATTTGGCCATTTACAATTTTTGTATCTGCTGCATCTCCACAAAGTTCAAGCATATCAAAAAGATTAGAACTATCACCACTAGTGGTATTGTTTCTTTTTTCTTTTCGAAAATGATCTACACATAAATTGTGAGAAATTCTTAATGCCCAATGCAAGAATTTTCCTTCTTCATTGTAACTATTACTCCTTAATTTATCTATGATTTTTATGAACACTTCCTGAAATAAATCTTCAGCAAGATGCCTATCCCTCACAAGATAAAATATTGTTGAAAATATTTTCTCCTTGTGCCTTGCTATAAGGGCTTCAAGTGCTTGTTCATCGCCGTTTTGGAATAAGCGAACCAAATCGTTATCCAACACATTTTGGTGTGTTCTCATAAGTTTAGGGTTTTTATTTTACAATAAAAAAGCAAGGATATTTGGATATGATAAGTATAGTTCCTTATCGAATGCCAAATTACATTTCAAACGTTAACAAAAAAGTTTTATTGAGCAATGTTTAAAACTTAAAGAGGGCATTTGCATTATCCACACATTTTTCAGAAAGAATAAACTTAAAAAATAGAATAAGTATTTACTTTGTAAGCATGGCCAGTACCAAGAAAGTCAATCCATCTACAAAAAACAAATCAAACAGTAATTCTACTAATTCTATAATAATAAAAAATGCCCGAACACATAATTTAAAAAATGTTACTGTTGAAATTCCAAGAAATAAATTGGTTGTGGTTACAGGAGTTAGTGGCTGTGGAAAATCATCTTTAACAATTGATACACTTTTTGCTGAAGGACAACGCCGTTATGCTGAAAGCCTTAGTGCTTATGCTCGACAGTTTATGGCTAGAATGGTAAAACCGGATGTTGATGATATTAAAGGACTTTGCCCTGCAATTGCCATTGAACAAAAAGTAATTACTCGTACGCCAAGAAGTACAGTTGGTAGCATGACAGAAATTTATGATTATTTGAGATTATTGTTTGCCAGAATTGGTAAAACAATTAGCCCAATTAGTGGCAATGAGGTAAAGAAAGATGATGTTATTGATGTGATTAAATATTTACAGTTGCTAAAAAAAGAAAGTAAAGCTTTTATATTAATAGCATTTAAAACTCATGCAAAAAGAAAACATCAAGAGGAATTAAACATACTCATTCAAAAAGGATTTAGTAGAATACTAGTTAGAGATTCATCTTCAAAAAAAGTAATTAGTAATACATACAGAATTGAAGAACTGCTTGAAAACGCAAAACAATTAAAAGAAATTTTTAAACAAGATAATCAAACAAAAGTTTATGTTTTAGTGGATAGAATTGTTACAAAAGGTTTTGATGAAGATGATATACATCGGCTTTCGGATTCTATTTCAACAGCTTTCTACGAAGGTGATGGTGAGGTTTTCATTGAGGTTGATGAACAACAATTTCAACCTTTTAGCAACAAATTTGAATTAGATGGAATGAAGTTCGAAGAGCCAGTACCCAACTTATTTTCCTTCAATAATCCTTTTGGTGCTTGTACAACTTGT
>JANPAT010000142.1:0-2622 GCA_031430075.1 Chitinophagaceae bacterium
TTTACTGCCTTGTAATACTAATTGAGCTCTAGAACCTAAAAATATTTTTAACAAAAAACCTGGCACATTCGGAAGCCATATTTCTTTATTGAGTTGTTCTGCAATTGATTTGGTAAAATTTTTATTGTTGATATGTTCTGGAGCAACTGCATTATAAGCTCCTTGCATGTTCTCGTTTTCTATTCCTTGTAAAAACATGTTACATAAATCATCAATATGTATCCAAGGAATATATTGATTGCCACTTCCTAAGGCAGCTCCAAATCCAAGTTTTATTGGTTTTGACATTTTTTCTAACGCACCACCAGTTTTACTTAAAACGATACCTGTTCTAATTTTTACAGTTCTAATGTTTAATGATATAAATTCATCTGCAGCTTCTTCCCAATGTTTGCAAGTAGTACCTAAAAAATCTGAAGAAGGATGGTCATTTTCTGTAAAAATATTATTTGTAGTTGCCATGCCATAATAGCCAATTGCCGATGATGATATAAATGCTTTTAGTTGATTTTTTTCTTGACTAATATGGCTGAATATCTTTTTAACTATGCTCGTTCTACTTTTTAAAATAATGTATTTTCTTTTTTCTGTCCATGCTTCATCTGCAATGCCAGCACCTGCCAGATGAACGATATAATCAGCACCTTGTAATGCCCAGCTTAATTCTGATTTATGAAACACAGGATATTTTGATAGAGTTTTTTTTGTTCTACTAATAATGGCAACCTCATACCCTTTATCCGTTAATAATTTGCACAAAACTTGACCAATTAGTCCGGTGCCACCTGTAATTAAAACTTTTGCCATTTGTTTAATTAATCTTCTTTAATATGGGAATTTTAAAAACTTTTCTTTTTTATTTGATGCCATATTTTGTTTTGTATTTATCATTCAACTGACTTTGTTTATTACTCATATCAATTTGTCTTCCTTGAATAAAGGCATGCGAAATATTACTTGTTTTCATATCTAAAATATCGCCTGAACTAATCACAAAATTTGCATCTTTATTTACTTCAATTGAACCCGTTTTATCGGCAATGCCCAAAATTTTAGCAGCATTTAAAGTTACAGTTGCTAAAGCTTCTTCTTTGCTTAAACCATATGAGCTTGCAGTACCAGCATTAAATGCTAAATTTCTATATCGAGTATTTCCATCATCATCATTAATACAAAACAGCACTCCAGCTTTTTGTAATAGGGCAGGGGTTTTAAAGGGTTGATCAATATCATCATCAATCATTGCAGGTAAATCATGCAATTGATTTAGTATTACTGAAATATTATTTTGTTTTAAAATATCTGCAATTTGCCAACTATCTATAGCACCTACTAACACTACATCAAATCCAAATTCTTTTGCAAAATCTATTGCCAACAACATTTCTTTTACAATATTGCAATACACAAATAGTTTTTGGCTTTTGTTGAACAATCCTTTTACTGCTTCGAATTTTAAGTTAATATTTTCGTGGTTAGCTTCTGCTAAATATGCTTTAGCTTCTCTAAAAAAAACTTTTACATTTTCAATTTTTTCTAGACCAGATTTCACAGGATCTGCTTGTGGTTGAGCTACACCAAAACCTCCTCGTCCTCCACCTCTTCTTGTTAATAAAGAGGGCATACGAAATACTATTGCATTATCCGTTGCATAAGCAGCATCTTCCCAATTCCAAGCATCTAGTTGCACTACTGATGATGAGCCAGAAATTGTACCTCCGGCAGGAACAATATTGGCTAATAATATCCCTGTTGAATGTAATGTATTTATGGCTTTTGAGTCTGTATTGTAAGCAACTAATGATCGAATATTTGCATTAATATCACCAATTTCAGCTGCATCAATTGTAGCTCTAACACTTGGCACTTCTAATAAGCCTAATTGTGATGCTGCTAAAATTAAACCTGGGTAAATATGTTTACCAGAACAATCAATTGCTTTAATATTTTCAGTTATTGTATTAGTGCTTACAGAACTAATTTTTCCGTTTTTAAAAATTAAATTTCCATTGCTTATTACTTCTCCATTACCAACATGAATAGTTGCATTTGTTAATGCAATAGGCTCTGATTGTGCATTTGCAGGTAAAATAGTTTCTTGTGCAGCACAAATTGTTGTAAGAAAAAAAGAAGCAGTATATATTAAAATATTTTTCATATTAATTTTTTGTAAGATGATTAATTATTGTTTTGTACTTCGTCTCCATCAATAGCTAACAAACCATGATTGTGATAATGATCACTACAAGTTTGAATGATTTCATATCTTGGTGTTGGGCGTTGAAAACCACCACGACCAGCACCAGCATTGCCTCCTGCAGTCCTTTTTAAAGCTGATAATTTTTGAATTAATCTTGATTTTTCTGCAACAATTTGTTTTCTCATTTCTTCATCTTTCTTTCTATCAAAATAAATTGTACCATCTACAATTGTAGTTTCTGCTTTAGCATAAATGCTTAAAGGATTATCGCTCCAGATTACAATATCTGCATCTTTACCTACTTTAATACTTCCAACTTTATTATCTACATGTAACATTTTTGCAGGGTTAATAGTTACCATATTTAATGCTTCAATCTCACTCATACCACCATATTTAATACTTTTTGCAGCTTCTTGATT
>JANPAT010000143.1:0-1719 GCA_031430075.1 Chitinophagaceae bacterium
ATTAGAAAAACTTTCATCAAAGGGTACCACCACCAAATGATGGATGCCTTCATTTTCTAAAAGTTGAATTTTTTCTTCTAAAGTAGTTAACAATAAAACGCCACTAGTATCGCCAACAATATTTCTTGGATGAGGATGAAAAGTAACAACTACCGATTCTCCATTTACATCAACTGCTTCTTCTTTCAGTTGATGTAATATTTTTTTATGACCAGTATGAACCCCATCAAAAGTGCCAATAGTAACTACTGCATTTTTAAAAATGGGTAATTTTTCTAAATCGTAATGAATCTTCATACTCACAATAAATGTCTTTGTAATTATTTCAAAGAATTAATAACAACTTGATGTAAAAAAGGAGAGGCGTTTCCACCATTTTTAATTATATCTCTCACAATAGTCGATGCAACTGAAGTAAACTTAGGCTCACCAGTTAAAAAAACAGTTTCAATATTTTTATCTAAAGTTCTATTAGCATCTGCAATGGTTTTTTCATATTCAAAATCACTAACATATCTAATTCCACGTAAAATAAAGTTTGCTCCAATTTTCTGACAAAAATGTATAGTTAATCCTTCGTAGGTAACACATTCAACTCTATCATCATTTTTATAAATTTCATTTACCCATTGCATCCTTTGTTCAGCAGAAAACATGGGGGCTTTGCTGGTATTAAAACCAATACCAACAATAATTTTATCAAATAAAGGTAAAGCCCTATCAATAATATCAATATGGCCTAAAGTAACAGGATCAAAGGTTCCAGGAAATAGACAAATTCTAGACATGCATAAGTTTAAGAGGCAAAGTTATAACTGTAGCATGAGAAATGATACATTTTCATCAACTAATAACTCTTGACAAAGCCAATTTATAATCTATTTCTACATATATAAAAGCAGGTCTCAAAGCTTAAACGATTATCTTTGCACGAAATTTATAAGAAATGATAACATTTAGTGAGTTAGGTTTAGATGAAAAATTAGTGAAAGCAACCGACTCTTTGGGATTTGTAAATCCAACAACTATTCAAGAAAAATGTATACCTGTATTATTAAAGGGTACAACAGATATGATAGGTTTGGCTCAAACTGGAACTGGAAAAACAGCAGCATTTGGCTTACCATTATTACAATTAGTAGATGAAAAACAAAGATTCGCACAGGCATTAGTAATTTGTCCAACACGTGAATTGTGTATGCAAATTGTTACAGAAATTGAACTTTTTAAAAAGTTTATGACTGGGATGAATGTAGTAGCAGTTTATGGTGGTACAAGTATTAGTATGCAAATTCGTGATATTAAAAGAGGTGTACAAATAGTAGTGGCAACCCCAGGAAGACTAATTGATTTGATAGAAAGAAAAGCCATTAATCTTGAAGAGATAAAGTATGTAGTTTTAGATGAAGCTGATGAAATGTTGAACATGGGCTTTCAAGAAGACATTGAATTTATTTTACAAAACACACCAAAAAAACAAAGTACTTGGTTGTTTAGTGCAACAATGCCATCTGAAATTAGAAGAGTAAGTAAAAAGTACATGAACAACCCTGTTGAAATAACAGTTGGCAAAATGAATACTGCTAACAAAAATATCGACCATCAATATTTTGTTACACAAGCTCAACATCGTTACGAAACTTTAAAAAGATTAATTGACTTCAACCCTGGTATGTATGCAATTATTTTTACTCGTACTAAATTAGATGCTCAAAACAT
>JANPAT010000144.1:0-2217 GCA_031430075.1 Chitinophagaceae bacterium
CCCAATGGCATAATTTAATAGCTTGGGGTAAGGTTGCAGAAATTGCAGAAAAGTTTTTACAAAAAGGCAGTGAAGTTGCATTGGAGGGAAAACTCATTAATCGTAGTTACAACGATAAAGATGGCAACAAAAAATATGTAACAGAAGTTCAAGTAAACGAGTTGTTGTTATTGGGCAAAGAAGCTAAAGCATAATCTCTACATTCAACTTATGGATGCAATGGATATTCGTGCAAATGAATGGAAGTTGCATCCTTTTCTATAGCCCTTTAAAATTTATTGTTTCGCAGTTTTTTTTGCATGAAGCAACTGAATAATATATTCAAGAATAAAAGCTTTGAAGCAATAAGAATATGGAAATAAAAAGTTTAAAAATTTCTACTTGCTTATAATATTTATGATTTTTGTTTCTTCATTTCTTTTAATGCTAGCAAAAAACCTATTGCAAATAATAAAGTAATTAGTCCAGCAAAATATGGTATTAACTCAGTCATTTTTCTTGTTGTTTATCAGGTTTAAATAAATTCCAAAAGCCAGTATTGATGGCACCCAAATACCAATAAATATGGCTGAATTTGATTCTCCTTTAAAAAATAATATTTCGGAGAAAATAAGAGAAAGAAAAGCTGCGATAAACAATAATTTATCAGTTAATGTGAATTTCTTAAACATATTATAATTGATTTTAAATTCTAAATTAGATTTTTGAAGATACAAACGTATGCTAAAAATGAGATTTTATTTTATATTCATATTTTTTCAAAATTAAACATATTGTATTTAAACTAATATATTTTAATTGTTATATAAGCAGTGATTGAAAAAAAATATATGCGTTTAAAACCATAAAAAATACGGCTGGTAGTATTGCCCAAAGTGTATCTCTAACCTTTATCCTTATTCCAACACCAAGTAACATTAATATTGCCAGACCTCCTGATGAAATCAATAAAATAAGATTGAATTTTAAACCAATAAGCAAACCTAATGCCCCAAGTAATTCTAAAATGGCTGTAATTGGGCCTGCACTTTCAAATCCAAAGCGTTTAAACTCACTTTTCATTTTTGTTGATATAAAATAGGCAATTCCATAACCCAAAAAAGAAAGGCTTGAAATAATAATGAGAACATGAAGTAAATTCAATGCTAAACTAATTTAAGTTGCACTGCAGCAATGAAAAGACAAAGAATTAACAACAATAATGAGGGTAAATGCTTTTGCCAAGGATTGTTTATTTTAAAATGAAAATATTGTGCCGATAACATAAAAAAAGCCAAAACTAGTGCTGGGATAAGTATTAATGAAGGGTACCAAATACCTGCAACCAGCAATGTTGCTAAAGTTATTTTAGCAGCACCTACTTTGTTTCTAGTTAAATCACTCAAGCCATATTGTTTAAATTCTTTTACAATATTATCAAAGCGAAATATCCAAACATACATTATTGAAAAAGCAACTATAAATTGTGCTGCTATGGAGTAATTAGTCATTTGTTTTTTATTTTAATTTTATTTAATAACACTACTTATGGTTTAGATTTTACCGTTGTAAAATGTTTGAGCTAAAGTCAAATGTAGTTCATGTTTTGTGTTTGTATTATTTATAATAAATCTTTTTCTAAAATCATTTCATCTCGTAGTTTGTTGTTGAAGAACAGCAACAATGGGATAAGGATGCAACCCCGCCTATTGAAAATGTTCATTTAGCTGTTGCTTTTGCTGCCTGCATTAGTTTTTGCCCTTTTAATTAGTTTCGCAATTTCAAACCAAATTACTGTAATAAACCCTATAGCAATACAAATTAACAATTGAGCGAAATTCAATGTCTCAAATTCAAAAAAAGTTGTCAATGGTTTTATATAAAGAATAAGACCTACAATAGCGATGGTTATAAAAATGATAAACAAAACCATGTTGTTCTTATACTTCAAAGTTGTTAAAATGGAATAGTAAAATGAACGGTTTATTAAAGTGAGGAAAATGTTTGCAGCTATTAAAACAGTAAAAGTCATTGTTCTTGTAAGTGCTTCATCGTAACTATTCATTACCGAATATTGGTAAACAAACAAAGTGCCTACCGTTATTGCTAATCCTTGAATGATGCTTATGGATAGTTCTTTCCAATTAAAGAAAGTAGTTGTCAATGCTTTGGGTTTTTGTAGCATTGTATTTTTTTCCATTGGTTCATTTTCATAAATAATAGAACAAGTTGGTCCCA
>JANPAT010000145.1:0-2056 GCA_031430075.1 Chitinophagaceae bacterium
ATTGGCAATCGTTAAGATTTCTGCAGGTTGTTTTGTTGGTGAATATGGCGTGTAACGTTCACTACCAATTGCAAGCAATAAAGGATGTACACCAGTAGCATCAACAGCATGAATTTCTTTTAACCCAGGAATTTCTTGAGGTATGGCATCATCGGTAATTTCATGAATTAAATTACCAAAGCTCGTATCTTCTTGTGGTGGTCTGCCTACAACAGTAAATGGCCAAATAGCATTTTGTTTAGCATAAACTTTATGCACTTTCATTACAGGAAAATCGTGTTGTAAAGAATAATATCCTAAATGATCTCCAAACGGACCTTCAGGTTTATTGTCATTTGGAAAAACTTCTCCTGTAATTACAAAATCTGCATCAGCACTTATGCAAAATCCATCTTCATAAAAATATCTAAATCTTCTTCCACCTAACACACCAGCAAAAGTCATTTCACTAATGCCTTCAGGTAAAGGCATTACAGCAGAAAGTGTATGTGATGGTGGACCACCAACAAAGCAACTCACTTTTAATGGCAATCCTTTTTTATTTGATTTGGTTTGATGAACCCCAATTCCTCTATGCAATTGATAATGCAATCCAATTTCTTTATTTGGCTCATAATCGTTTCCAGAAAGTTGAATTCGATACATGCCCAAATTCGATTTCATGATGCCTGGTGCATCAATATCTTCTGTATACACTTGAGGTAAGGTTACAAAAGCACCTCCATCTTTTTTCCAATGCTGAATTTGAGGGATATCAGCAATTTGAATTTCTTTATATAAAATAGGTTTATTGATAGGATTCTTTAATGGCAAGGCTTTCAAAGCAGCTAAACCTACCGAAAAATTATCAATAGGATGTTTAAATGCTTCTATAGGATTTGATTTAAGTTGAATGAGTTTTTGAACAGAGGGTAAAGTTTTTCTAAAAATAAATTTGCTTCTTTCTAATGACCCAAAAATATTTGATGCTGCTCTGTAATCACTACCTTTTACATTTTCAAATAATAATGCAGGACCCGCAGCTTCAAAAATTCTTAAATGAATTGCAGCCATTTCTAAATAAGGATCAACTTCATCTTTAATACGAATAAGGTGACCATTTTTTTCTAAATCCAGTAAACATTGTTCTAAAGTGGCGTAGTGCATGTATTGATTTAAAGTATTACAAAGTTGAAAGAATATTAATTAAGGGTGTTACTATTTGTAAAAAAAGTTTCTCTTAAGGTTGGTGTCTCACCAACCTTAATTTTTTATTCCCCTCAACGTCTCCTTTCAAAGCATTTTGTGTGAAAGCCAAGGGACGTTGAGGATTCTATTCATCTGCAAGTGCTTTATAATTTTTTACTTCATATATACCCTGTTGACCTGTTAAATAATATTTTGCCGAGCAATGTAAATATTCTATTGAACTATTTGCTAAACTCCTTTTGCCTTTGCAAGGATTGGCGTGAATATATTGCAGTTTTTGTTCAACAAAAAAATCACTATCACAACATTTCCAGTCGAACGATGTTTGAAATACTTTATGCTTTTTATTAGCTTTTATTTCAGCAGCATTTTTGGCATTGCTTAATTGTTGAAGTATGATTGTATTTTTTTTGTTCTAACTTTTTTACAATATCGTAAGCCATAAATATTTTGCCATTCGAAACGATAGTGTTAATAGATTTTCCAATATTTTTAAACGAAATTATTGTATGCAAATGATTGGGCATTATTACATAACCGATAATGTGATGCCCATCATTTTTAAGCAAATTAAACCAATTGTAAACACTATCATAAGCATTGGCTACTTCAAAAAGAGGTAGCCAATTGGTACAAGTAAATGTTATAAAATACATGCCATTGTTGTTTACAATTTTTTGTCTTACTGGCATTAAGCAAATATATAATTATTGAGCTCTTGTACTAAACATTACCACAACGTCCCTTTGCTAACTCACACAGCTTTAAAGGAGACGTTGTGGGGAAGAAAACAACAGCCCCGCTTTTGGCAAGGTGCTGTTACCACCAGTACAATTTTAGGTCAAGCGGTTATTACACAACAGTCGAA
>JANPAT010000146.1:0-3873 GCA_031430075.1 Chitinophagaceae bacterium
AAAGCATAACAACGCTCAGGTATTGAGCCAAAATAATGATCTTCTAATTGTTGACCTTTTGCTGGAGATGCTCCAAAAACAGTTCTGCCACATTGAACAATATCAGGACGAGCATTTGCTAAAGCTTCATCAATCAAAAAATATTCTTGTTCCCAACCCAATGTTGCAGTTACTTTATTTACATTTTTATCGAAATAATTACAAACATCTACTGCTGCTGAGTTCAAAGACTCTAATGCTTTTAAAAGAGGGGCTTTATAATCTAAAGATTCTCCAGTGTAGGATATAAATATTGTTGGAATACAAAGTGTTTTTCCGTGACCAATTTCCATAATAAAAGCAGGTGAAGAGGGATCCCAAGCAGTATATCCTCGAGCTTCAAAAGTTGCTCTTAAGCCTCCACTTGGAAAAGAAGAAGCATCGGGTTCTTGTTGTATTAAAGCAGCTCCATCAAATTCTTCAATAGCAGTTCCATCACTTTTTAAAGTGAAGAAACTATCATGTTTTTCGGCAGTTGCACCTGTTAAAGGTTGAAACCAATGTGTAAAATGTGTAACACCTTTTGCCATAGCCCAAGCTTTTAAACCATTTGCAATTTGATTTGCTACAGATCTGTCGATTTTTTTGCTTGATTTAATGCTTGCCGATAAGCTTTTAAAAGCGTCTTCGTTCAAAAATTGTCGAGCAACCGTTAATGTAAAAACATTTTCTCCAAAAATATCTGTAATTTTAGCATCGTTTTGTGTAAAAGTTATTGTTGGATGGTTTAAAATCTCCTCAATAATTTCAAATCTTAATGACATATTTAAAAATTTCAACAAAAAAATGAAAAATATATCATTAATCAAGAAAAATATAAATATATAATTAATATTAATATGATAAAAATTTAAATTATTGTTTAACTTCTTTAATTACAGAATTTGAATAATTTCAACTTAATTTTGATTCATATTCAATATTGTATGGCCGAAAAGAAATGGTATGTTGTATATTCCAAGCCACGTTGGGAAAAAAAGGTTGATACTGCTCTAATTAATAAAGGGATAGAAAGTTGGTGCCCCATTCAAAAAATTCAAAAACAGTGGACAGATAGAAAAAAAATAATTGAAGAACCTATTTTTAGATCATATGTTTTTGTTCATTTAAATGAATCAGAAAAATATGAAGTTTTAATTACTCCAGGTGTTTTAAATTTTGTTTATTATTTGAGAGAACCTGCAGTTGTAAGAGAAGATGAAATAGAATTACTGAAAAAATTTCTTTTGGAGAAAGATGTAAAATTTGAAATTATTTCGTCTGAAGGGTTTAAACAAAATACAAAAGTTAGAATTAGTCATGGTGTATTCATTGATAAAGAAGGAACTGTATTGCGTGATGGTAAGAAAAAAGTATATGTACAAATAGAAAGTTTGGGTCAGCTTATGGTTGTTGAGTTTAAAACAGATTATTTAATTCCTATTTATCAAAAATAAATTTTAATGTTTTCATTATTTAGTAAAAAACATGATGACAGTTTAGACCTATCTTTTTTAAAAGTAGATATGCACTCTCACCTGCTTCCAAATTTGGATGATGGGTTAGAAAGTATGGAACAAACTATGAGTTTTGCAAGAGAAATGAAACAATTGGGCTATAAAAAATTAATTTGTACACCACATATTTTACCTGATGTTCATGATAATAGTCCTGAAACCATTTTGCCAAGATTAGCAGAAGTAAAAAAAGCATTGATTGAAAATAATATAGATATTGAGTTTGAAGCTGCTGCAGAATATATGGTTGGTCCTGAATTGCAACATTCCATTGCAAATAATGAACCTTTATTAAGTTTTGGAAAAAGAAAGTACGTGCTTATTGAAATGTCCTATGCTTATCCTTCACAAAATATTGAACAAGTAATTTTTGATTTAATGATTAAAGGTTATCAACCGATTTTAGCACATCCCGAGCGGTATAGTTATTTATTAGGAATGAAAAATGTTTTTGAAAATTTTGTTCAAAAAGGAGTGTTATTGCAAGTGAATATTTTATCATTAACAGGTTACTATGGAAAACCAGTAATGTTGGCAGCAGAATACTTAATGAAAAAGAAATTGGTTTCTTTTATTGGTACCGATATGCACCATCAGGGTCATTTAAGTATGACTAAGAAATTTGCAACAAATAAGAAGTTTAATATTCAGGCTCAAGATTTTGGGTTTCTTAACGAAATCTTATTGTAATTTTAAAATACATTTAAAGAATTATTTATTCACTATTTCTCCTATAATTAATTACAGGTTTATATTTGACTACACAATTTAACATGAAAAAAAAGATAGCTTTAGTTACAGGTGGTTATAGTGGTGAAGCTGAAATTAGTTACAAAAGTGCAGTAACAGTTGCTCATAATATTGATACTGAAAAATTTGATTTTTATACAATCGACATTAATCCATCAGGTTGGTTTTATACTAATGAAAATAACGAAAAATTTGAGGTAGATAAAACAGATTTCACTATCATTTTTCAAAATAAAAAAATAAAATTCGATGTTGTACTCATGTGTATTCATGGTACTCCTGGAGAAGATGGAAAGCTTCAAGGCTATTTCGATTTAATGAATTTGCCTTATACCAGTTGCAATGCTGCAACATCTGCATTAACATTTAATAAACGCTACACCCTTGCTGTTGCTGCTTTTGGAGGTATTAAAGTAGCAAAAAGTGTTCATCTTTTTAAGCAAAATAAATTAAATATCGATTCAATTTTGCAACAACTTAAACTTCCTGTTTTTGTAAAACCAAATAATGGTGGTAGTAGTTTAGGTATGAGTAAAGTTGTAGATGCACCAAATTTAAACGAGGCAATAAAAAAAGCATTTGATGTTGACGATCAGGTTTTGGTGGAAGAAATGATCAGTGGTAGAGAGTTTACTATTGGTGTTTATAAAACAAAAAACGAGCTTGTTACTTTGCCAATAACTGAAATAATTACACAAAATGATTTTTTTGATTATGAAGCAAAATATTTAGGAAAAAGCGAAGAAGTTACTCCTGCAAAAATTAGCAATGAAATTAAAGTTCAAATTGAAGAAGCTGCAATTAAAATTTATCATTTATTAAATTGTAGTGGAATTGTAAGAATTGATTTTATTTATAATGAAAAAGATTTTCAACCATATATGTTAGAAGTGAATACTGTTCCAGGTCAAAGTCAAGCCAGTATTATACCACAACAAGTTTTAGCTCATGGCTTATCTTTGAAAGAATTTTATACTTCCCTCATCGAAAATGTTTTAACTAATTAATTAAAAGTATACTTTGTTTAAAGCAATTACATCAAAAAGTCTTTTTATTAATATTCTATTTGGAATATTTTTAGTACTATTATTTATTGTATTATTTTTTTATTCTTTAGGCTGGATAACGGGTCATGATAAATATGAAAAAGTTCCAGAAGTAATTGGTAAAAATGTAAATGAAGCAATAGACAAATTAAAAGAAAAAGGATTTAGAGTTGAAGTTATAGATAGTGTTTACGATATCAATGCTCAAAGATTAAGCGTATTAAAGCAATCTCCAGAACCCGATGCAATTGTAAAAAATGGAAGAACTATCTATTTAACAATAAATAGATTGGAAGCACCGACTGTTGAAATGCCCAACCTTGTTGGTTTATCATTTAAAAGTGCTCAAATGTATTTGGAGAGTTTAGGTTTAATGTTGGGTGATACTAGTTATAAACCAGATATAGCCAGAAACTCTGTTTTAAATCAACGATTTGAAGGTAGAGAAATAAAACAAGGAGCAAGAGTTCCTATTGGCAGTAAAATAAGCTTTGTTATAGGAAGTGGTATTGGTGAAAGTGAAGTGGAAATTCCGAATTTAG
>JANPAT010000147.1:0-9757 GCA_031430075.1 Chitinophagaceae bacterium
TAATGAAGTTCGTTACTAAATTGAGGATAATAGAATGGCGTATTACCTTGTATTAATGCTGTTTTAGGCTTAATAAAAATAATTTGTTCGTCGGGTACTGCATTGCCTAATTCTATGGCATGTTCGGTATAATTTCTACCAATGCAGAATATCTTCATGTTAATTAATTATTGCTTATCTTTTTATAAAGTGCCTTGATTTTAAGAAGAATTTCAGGAACTAAATAAATTAATATCTCTTAACTTACAATAACTAATAAATGAGTGTTTTTATTGTTTAAAACTGCTGTTATTTACCAAATTCATGGTTCTTTCTATACCTAAACTTATAAATTGCTCTATAATTTCTACAGATTTAACCACTTTCTGCTTTACAATAGGCAGTTCGTCTGCAGTCCATTTGCTCAAAACAAAATCGGCTTGTGTTCCTTTTGTAAAATTATTTCCTATGCCAAATCTTAATCGAGGATAGTTATTAGTGCCCAACATGAGTTCAATATCTTTTAAACCATTATGACCAGCATGAGAACCATTGGGTCTTAATCTAAGTTTATCTAAAGGCAAAGCCAAATCATCTAAAACAGTCAATGTATTTTCAATATTAATCTTTTCTTTATCTATCCAATATTTAAATGCTTTGCCACTCAAGTTCATAAATGTTGTAGGTAAAACACAAATAACAGTTTTTCCTTTACATTTAAACTCAGCTTTATAAGCCAATCGATCTTGTTGAAATAAAGCATTATTTTTTAAAACAAAAGCATTCACCACATCAAAACCAATGTTATGACGCGTGTTGGCATATTCATTTCCAATATTGCCCAATCCTACAATTAAATATTTATTCATTTTAAAAAGTTATACAAAAATATCAAAGCAGAACTAATTAAATGATTTGTTTGAAATTATTACAAAGAATTATCTTCAACTACATGGAACCACTACCCTATTTTTGTGCCCATGGATTCATCAAAATACGAGACTGTTATTGGATTAGAAGTGCATGCTCAATTATCAACTCAAACAAAATTGTTTAGTGGAGATGCTATTTATTTTGGTGCAAATCCAAATACTCAAGTTAGCCCAATTGCATTAGGTCATCCTGGAACATTACCAAAAATCAATGCTAAAGTTATTGATTTGGCAATTACTTTAGGCTTAGCATGTAATTGTGAAATAGTTCAGAAAAATTATTTTGCAAGAAAAAATTATTTCTATCCAGACTTACCTAAAGGATATCAAATTTCTCAACATACCACGCCCATTTGCAAAGGTGGAAATGTTTTGATTGAAGTTAATGGAAAAGAAAAAAATATAATACTCAACAGAATACATATTGAAGAGGATGCAGGAAAAAGTATTCACGATATTTATGAAGATAGCACCTGTATTGATTTAAACAGAGCAGGAACACCATTACTTGAAATTGTTACAGAGCCTTGTTTACACTCGTCTGACGAAGCTTTTGAGTATGTTACCACCTTAAGAAAATTAGTAAGATGGCTGAATGTATGTGATGGGAATATGGAAGAAGGAAGCTTGCGTTGCGATGCTAATATTTCCATAAGATTGAAAGGTGAAACAAAACTTGGAACTAAGGTAGAAATTAAAAATTTGAATTCAATTCGAAATATTAAAAAAGCCATTGATGCTGAAGTAAAACGCATGACGAGGATGATGGAAAACGGTGAACTGATTACCCAACAAACCAGAACTTATGATGTAAATTCTGATACTACATTGCCAATAAGAGATAAAGAAGATGCTAATGATTATAGATATTTTGCCGATCCAGATTTAACACCTTTTCATTTATCACAAGCATATATTGATACCATAAAAAAAGAATTGCCTGCATTACCTAATGAGTTAGTGAATCAATTTAAAAAAGAATATGCTTTAAACAATTATGATGCTCAACAACTTTGCGAAGAAAAATCTATCGCAGATTTTTTTGTTGATGCTGCTACAAAAACAACTCATCATAAAGTTTTGGCCAATTTAATAATTGGGCCAATTAAGCAATATTTAAATGAAAACAATGTATCGCTTAATGATATTGATTTAAACACAAATTATCTGGCCGAATTAATACAAATGATTGATGAAGGCAAAGTAAATTTTTCAGTTGCATCTACTAAAATTTTACCCATCATCATACAAGAAAAAAAATCACCACATGAAATTGCTACTGCTCAAAATTTATTACAAGTGAGTGAGGGTAATGAATTGGAGCAATGGATTGATGAAGTATTAGCTAAAATGCCTGAAAAAGTTGCTGAATATAAAAAAGGTAAAAAAGGATTGATTGGTTTATTTGTTGGTGAAGTAAAAAAAATTAGCAAAGGAAAAGCCGACCCTAAAATGGTTACAAATATCTTAGAACAAAAACTCAATAACTAGTTGGTATGAGGAAATTGAAATTAGTTTTATTGATTTTATTAATTAACTGGAGTTGTAATAATACTTCAATAAAACTATTTACTGTTGAAGGAAAAATTAAAAACTATCCCCATAAAAAAATATTCTTAATTAGTTTTGAAAATAATGAAACTACTATAGTTTTAGACTCCACCTCAACGGACCAAAAGGGAAATTTTTCTTTACAAACCATTTATCATTCTAATGAATTATTTGCTGTTCAACCTGAGGAAAGTTTACCTTATTGGCTTGTGAGTGATGTTGAAAATATTGAGTTGAAATTAGATTATGAAAACTATAAAAGCTTTAATAGCAAAGGCTCTATAGCTTCAGAGCAATTATACACTTTTATTAATACTTTAAATTCTTTATCAAATTCTTCTCAAGAAAAAAATAAGTTAATTGATTCTATTAGCAAACAACCTATTTCTGATAGTTTGCTTACTATTCATAAAAATGAATTAAAGAATATGCAATGGAGCATCAAACAGTTTTGCAAAACATCTATTGCAAAAACTAAGAATCCTGCATTAAAATATTTTTACATTTTTTATGGTTTACAAACTAATGCTCTTAACGAAAATGCAGCATTCAAACAATTATCTATTGTTTGCGATTCTTTTCCTCAGCATCAACAATTAGCTAGTTTAAAAAATAGTTTAGCTATTGCTGTAAAAACAGATCCAAAATTATTTTTAATAGATAGCAGAGCTGCTAATTTTTCAATTATTGATTCTTCAAAAAAAATAATTAATCTAGAAACTTATGCTGGCAAATATTTATTGTTGAATTTTTGGTCGAGCAAAAATTATTTATATCGAGGCCAATTCAAATTGTTACAACAAGCATATAAATTATATCATGACAAGAACTTTGAAATACTATCCATTTCCATAGATTCAAACAATCAAAACTGGATATACCAAATTAGAAGAGATAGCTTGCCTTGGAAAAATGTTTTAGATACTGCAGCTTTTAAAAGTAAAATTGCTAAAGATTATTATATCACCACAACGCCATACAACATCTTAATACATCCCAATAAAAACATCATTGCAGTTGATATAAAGACTGAGAATTTAAAAGACAAATTGAAAGAATTGATTCCTTAGCTATTCTTTATTTTTTGAGTCTATTACAATGGTTACAGGTCCATCATTCAATAAACTTACTTTCATATCTGCTCCAAAAGTGCCTGTAGCAATGGGTTTTCCTAAATCTTGCAGCAATTGCAGAATCATTTTTTTATAAATTGGAATTGCAATTTCTGGTTTAGATGCTTTAATGTAGGAAGGTCTATTTCCTTTTTTTGTTGATGCATGTAAAGTAAACTGACTGACCAATAGAATTTCTCCATCCATATCTAAAATACTTTTATTCATCACTCCATCTTCATCATTAAAAATTCGAAGATTTACAATTTTGTTTGAGAGCCAAATCATATCTTCAACATTGTCGGCATCTTCAATACCTAAAAAAATCAATAACCCATGTTGAATAGCACCTGTAATTTTATTATCAATTTTTACAGATGCCTCTTTTACTCTTTGTATAACAACTCTCATAAATACAATTTAATTTTGCAAAATGAAGATAGATATTAGCCCTGAAATAAAATTCAAAACTGCAAGAAGTGGCGGTAAAGGCGGCCAAAATGTAAATAAAGTAGAAACCATGGTAGAAGGAAGATGGGATATTGTATCAAGTAATTTAATAAATGAAGAAACAAAAGATATTTTATTTCACAAACTCCAGAATAAACTTACAACAAAAGGTGAATTAATTTTAAAATCTCAAATAGCAAGAAGTCAGTTAGAAAATAAAAAGATAGTGATGGTTAAAATGAATGATCTCATCAATCAATCTTTAATAAAAAAGAAATTTAGAATTGCTACTAAAATTCCAAAAGCAAAAATTGAAAAGAGAATAGAACATAAAAAAATAAAAGCCGAACATAAAATAACAAGAAGAAAAATTAATCCAAAAAATTATTAAAAAATGATGCACTTGAGAGAAATAAGAATATGTAGTTTTTAAGGATAAACATTAGTTTTGATATTCATTGTATTAATTGCATTTAATTGAGTAAGATTAAAAATTTAGCAGGACAGACTATGTGGTACGGATTAAGTTCCATTGCTGCACGTTTTATTAATTACTTACTTACTCCTTATTTAACTTTTAAATTCACTGAGGCACAATATGGCGAAATGAGTATTGTATATGCATTTATACCTTTTATGAATGTGATTTTCACTTATGGCTTAGAAACTGGTTTTTTTAGATTTTCGAATAAAGACAACAAACAATCTGTTTACAACACAACAAGTATTTCAATAATTGTTTCAACCATTTTTTTAAGCATTATAATAATTGCATTACAGCAACCATTATCTACAATTTTACAAGTTACTAATCATCCTGAATATTTAACGCTTTGTGCTGCAATTATTGCACTTGATGCATTATCAACCATTCCTTTTGCTAAACTTAGGCAAGATGGAAGACCAAGATTTTTTGCTTTAATTAAAGTAGGAGGAATACTGACCAATATTATTGCTATTTATTTTTTCTTAAGTGTTTGTCCGAGTTGGTTAAAAGAAAATCCAAATCATTGGTGTAGCAATTTTTACAAAACAGATTGGGCTGTGGGGTATGTTTTATTAGCCAATTTAATTCAATCTTTTTTTACGCTTTTATTTTTAAGTAAACAATTTATTGGGTTTGAATGGAAGTTTGAACCCAAACTTTGGAAAGAAATTTTATTATACAGTTTGCCATTAATTATTGCAGGTTTTGCAGGTATGATTAATGAAACATTTGATAGAATTATGTTGGGCTGGTGGGCTCCTGTTAACAATGCCAACGATGCAAAAGCACAGGTGGGTATTTATTCAGCATGTTATAAACTTTCTATATTAATTACACTGGCAGTTCAAGCATTTCGAATGGGTGCTGAACCATTTTTCTTTAAACAAGCTAATGAACACGATGCTCCAAAAACGTATGCAAGAGTGATGAAATTTTTTGTAATTGCACTTTGTATTATGTTTTTAATGGTTGCCCTTTACTTGGATATTTGGAAAGAGTTTATTCGAAACCCCAATATGTATGTTGGCTTGAAAGTGGTTCCTATATTGCTTTTAGCAAATATGTTCTTAGGCATTTATTACAACTTAAGTGTTTGGTATAAATTGGCTAATAAAACAATGGCAGGTGCTTGGATTACTGTTGTTGGTGCAGCTATTACACTTACAATTAATTACTTTCTTATTCCTTATTTTGGATATATGGCTTGTGCTTGGGCAACATTTTTTTGTTATGGCTCAATGATGGTATTAAGTTATACATGGGGTCAAAAACATTATCCAATACCTTATGCTACAAAAAAATTAATAGCTTACATTGTTTTAGTTGTGCTAATTTTTTTCATACAAAAAGCAACTTTAAAATTTTATTCGAACTTTTGGATTGAGATGAGCGTCTCTACTATTTTACTCTTCGCGTTTCTATGGTTTGTTTATAAAGTTGAACGAAAAGAATTTAATCATTTTAAAGTTCGATTGAAATAAATTCTGTTAGTATTGAACCAATTTTTTTATAGTTTCATCTAGCCTGCTTTTTGCCAAAAAATTCTTTTCAAGTTCTGTATTAAAAGGTATTGGAGTATCTAAACTTGTACAACGCTTTACAGGTGCATCTAATTTTTCGAAACAATTTTCGGTGATCCAAGCACTTATTTCACCTGCAATACCACCAAACATAGTGTCTTCATGTAAAATCAGCACTTTACCTGTTTTTTCAACAGCAGTTTTTATTGCAGCATAATCTAAAGGCAATAAAGTTCTTAAATCAATTATTTCAATACTTATTTCATTATTTGTTTTTGCATAATCTAAAGCCCAATGTACAGCAGCTCCATATGTAATAATAGTAATATCATCTCCTTTATTTACAATTTTTGCTTTACCAATTTCAACTTCATAATATTCTAAAGGCACTTGCCCACTTATACTTCTATACAATGCTTTGTGTTCGAAATATAATACTGGATTTGGATTATTAATTGCTGCAATCATTAAACCCTTTGCGTCATAAGGATTACTAGGATAAACAATTATTAAGCCTGGAACATGTGTAAACCAAGCTTCATTACTTTGACTATGAAAAGGACCAGCACCAACACCTGCACCTGTTGGCATTCGAACAACAACATCTGCATTTACTCCCCACCGATAATGAATTTTTGCGAGGTTATTTACAATTTGATTGAAAGCACAAGTAACAAAATCTGCAAACTGCATTTCAACTACACTTTTTATCCCTTCTAAACTTAAACCCAATGCAGTACCCACTATTGCACTTTCACAAATTGGCGTATTTCGAACTCGTTCTTTACCAAATAAACTCACAAAACCATCGGTAATTTTAAATGCACCTCCATAAGCTGCAATATCCTGACCCATTAAAACTAAATCTCTGTGCTGTTGCATTGATTGCAATAACCCTTCTTTAATTGCATCAATAAATCTTTTTTCTACAGTATCAATTAAATTATTTTGTGGGGTAACAATATGCTTCCAAGCTGCATATACAGCATTTAACTCAAGCTTTGAATCCACCATTATTTTCTCGGCTTTGTAAGCAAGTTGTAATTCATATTCAATTAAATCTTTCATATTATTTCTAATGTCTGCAACTTCCATTTCAGAAATAATATTTTCACTAATAATAAATTGTTCAAAGTTTTTTACTGGATCTTTTCTTCCCCATTCTTCAAACAATTCTTTTGGTACATATTTAGTTCCACTGGCTTCTTCGTGGCCTCTCATTCTAAATGTTGTACATTCAATTAAAATGGGTTTTTGATTTTGTATGCAATATTCTCTAGCTTGTTTAATGGTATGAAAAACTTCTAAAATATTATTACCATCAATTTTTAATCCCTTCATTCCATAACCTATGGCTTTATCTACAATATTTTCACAACGATATTGTTCACTTATTGGGGTACTTAAACCATAACCATTATTTTCTACTAAAAAAATTACTGGTAAATCCCATACTGCTGCTACGTTTAAGGCTTCATGAAAATCTCCTTCGCTTGTACCACCCTCACCACTAAATGCTAATGAAACTCGTTTATCATCTTTTAATTTTGATGCAAGAGATACGCCATCTGCAATAGCTAATTGTGGACCCAGATGTGAAATCATTCCACAGATATGATATGGTTTGCTGCCAAAATGAAAACTTCTTTCTCTACCATTACTATAACCATCTTTATTGCCTTGCCATTGCATAAATAATTTATGTAAAGGCATTTGACGACTAGTGAAAACGCCTAAATTTCTGTGTAAAGGCATAATCCATTCATTGGGTTGTAAAGCTACTGTAGCACCAACTGCAATGGCTTCTTGACCAATACCACTAAACCATTTACTAATTTTCCCTTGACGCAATAACACCAACATTTTCTCTTCTATCATTCTTGGAAAAAGAATTTGTTTGTAGAGATGAATTAAGCCTTCGGGAGAAAAATTTTTCTTATAATTATCGAAATGGATAGCACTCATAATTCGTGTTTGCCAAGCGAAAATAAAGTAATGTCATCGGATTTTATAAAAACAAATAACCCCGCTAAAGCGAGGTTATGTTGAATTTTAAAAACGGAGTAGGAATACTTGGAATTATTTTTTTATTTGAGCTAATTCTTTTTTTGTTTGATCTAAGTCTTTTCTCATTTCAATTAAGTAGAGCGTTAACTCCTCAACTTTTTTTAATAATAAACCATTCATCTTACCCAAATCCAAACCATTTGTCATTACATCATTGGTTGTTGGCATATCGGGTAAATGTTTGTTTATTGTAAGATATTTTTCTAAATCTGTTAAAGGCATCAAATTATAATCTGCATTAAAAACATGGTCGAACCAATCTTCAGAATTTTTGATGGCTACTTTTACTTTTTCAGTTAAAATTCCTTCCTCAACATATAATTTATATCCATCAACA
The DNA here is from genome assembly GCA_031430075.1 of Chitinophagaceae bacterium. Classification (GTDB taxonomy): domain Bacteria; phylum Bacteroidota; class Bacteroidia; order Chitinophagales; family Chitinophagaceae; genus CAIVPM01. The sequence continues at coordinate 8,436 of JANPAT010000147.1, forward strand.
TTGGTATTTACATTGCCAATTTTTACACGACCTTGATAAGAATCGATAGAAAAATATTCATGTTCATCAACATCATTTGGAGCTTTGAATCCTATTTTAAATGCAGCAGGATCTTTATCGATATTATTTCCTGAAACTCTTGCACCTAGTGTCCAGTAACTAACATTATTCGGATTTGGATCACCATTGGAGAACATGATACTTGGTTCGTTTAAACCACTTGGGGTCCAAATATTACTTAATTGCATTAAGAAATTTTTGTAACGACCATTACCACCATTTCTTTTAATTTCTAATGCTGTTTGTGGTGCATCAGTGCCAATACCAATATTTCCTTTTATTGGAAAATGATTTTCGGCATCAGCAAAAGTTGTATCAATGTATTGATAAACTATGTTTTTGATTGATGGCTTTTGTACAGGGTATTTAGCATAAGCTTTTTTAACTGTTGTAGTAGTAGCTTTTTTAACCGGTGGTTTATACGTTGGAAATTGAGCTACTGCAGTACCTGCAAATAAAATTGCAATAAGGGTGATAAACTTGTTCATGTTTCAAGTATTTGGATTAAAGAGTATTTTTCTCTATATCAGTAACGAATTAATTCTGAGATTAGTATGTTACTTCAAAAAAATATTCAAATAAATACTACACATACTTGAATTTTTTTTAATTTGTTATTGATTATCTTGTTCCTTTTGATATGCTTTAATAATGGCTTTAACTAATTTATGTCTTACAACATCCTCTTCTGTAAGTTCTACATAACTAATCCCATCAATATTTTGTAAAATTTTTGTGGCTTTAAATAATCCACTTTGCATATTTCTAGGCAAATCAATTTGTGTTGGATCGCCAGTTATAATTGCTTTTGCATTTGGACCTATACGAGTTAAAAACATTTTCAATTGTAAATCGTTGGTGTTTTGGGCTTCATCTAAAATAATAAATGCGTTATCTAAAGTTCTACCACGCATGTATGCTAAGGGGGCAATTTCAATTGTTCTAGTTGTCATATAATAACCTAATTTATCAGCAGGTATCATATCATCTAAAGCATCATATAATGGGCGTAAATACGGATCAATTTTTTCTTTTAAATCGCCTGGCAAAAAACCTAAATTTTCACCAGCCTCAACAGCCGGGCGTGTTAAAATAATTTTCTTTACCACTTTATTTTTTAAAGCCCTTACTGCTAAAGCAACAGCAGTATAGGTTTTACCTGTACCTGCTGGGCCAATTGCAAAAACAATATCATTTTTATCGGCAGCTGTAACCATCTTCTTTTGGTTAATAGTTCTAGCCCTTACAGTTTTTCCATTGGG
>JANPAT010000148.1:0-3905 GCA_031430075.1 Chitinophagaceae bacterium
TTTTTTTTTCATTTATTATTTTTCCTGAAAGAATTAGAAGAGTAAAAAGTTTAAAATTACTTGAAGTTAAAGCTAAATTTCGGCTTTTTTTCTATTTGTTAGCCAGTTTTCAATAGGTTTTAAAATCAAATTAATTGCAAGGATTAAAAATGTTGCAATAAGTGTTTCAACAAAATACCCAGCTCCTGCTAAACAGCCAATAGCTGAACTGCACCAAATTGTTACGGATGTAGTAAGCCCATGAACGCTTATACCCTCTCTGAAAATAACACCTGCACATAAAAAACCAATTCCTGTAACTACTTGTCCAATAACTCTTGTTATATCACCATTTGGATGCATTATCATGATGGAAAGTAATACAAATAGTGCTGAACCAACAGCAACTAAGGTATTTGTAACTAGTCCTGCTGATTTGTGATGCCATTGGCGTTCAAAACCAATTATAAAACCTGCGAGCAATGCAACTAAAACTCTGATGGTAAATTCTGTGTTTGTCATTGTATTTATTTGTTAATTAATTTACGTATTTGATATTGTCTCCTCCAGTAAAAAGTTGAAACATAGCTTCGGTCTACCCCCTTTTTATAAGTTCATTCTTTTAACACGAAGATAAACTTAATTAAAATGTTTTTTTGATAAGCTATAGAAGTATTATTTTATAACAATTATTCAAAATATTCACCTAAATTAATTCTATTAAAACAATATTATAAATCTGTTGTTTAAATAATGTAGTAAAAAGTTAGAAAAATAAAAACAAACCTATTCGTGAAACATTCGCGAAAAAAAATGAGGATAAGTGATACTTTTTGTTCACAAAAAAAGCACAATTCGTTGTGTTTCAATGTTTTAGTGACCGCGTTAGGATTCAAACCTAAAACCTTCTGATCCGTAGTCAGATACTCTATTCAGTTGAGCTACGCAGCCAAACAGTTTAAAACTGGGCTGCAAATATAATACCTTCATCGTTACAGTACAAATCATAAATCTGGTTATTAATATCTGTAGCTTCTTATATTGCAATCTTATTTTTACTTATGTGTGGCATTGCAGGAATTATTTCAACTCAAAACAATTTTGTTCAAGAGTTTCAGCTTAATAAAATGGCTGAAACTTTTGTTCATAGAGGCCCAGATGCTGAAGGATTTTGGATAAATGAAACAAAAAATATTGCTTTTGAGCATAGAAGATTATCTATTTTAGATTTACACAGCTCTGCCAACCAACCATTTCATTATTTACATTTTACAATAGTTTATAATGGAGAAATATATAATTATGTAGAAATTAAAGAGTTCCTAATAACAAAAGGATACAGCTTTTTAACACAATCAGATACTGAAGTGATATTAGCTGCATATCATTTCTGGGGCAAAGATTGTTTGCATGAATTTGATGGCATGTTTGCATTTGCCATTTATGATAATCAACAAAAAGAAATTTTTATTGCAAGAGATCGTTTTGGAGAAAAACCATTTTACTATTTTTTACAAAGAGAAAATCAGCATACACATTTTTATTTTGCTAGTGAAATGAAAGCTTTGTGGGCGATTGGAATTAATAAAGAAATTCATCATCAACAATTGCTAAATTATCTCACTTTAGGCTTCACATCAAACCCCATTAATCCATCACAAACATTTTATAAAAATATAGCTTCACTTCCACCTGCACATTGCATAACAATTGATTTAGGCAATAACATCATTTCACAAAGAAAATGGTACACTTTAGATAAAGACAGAAGAGTTGATAGTCAGAAAGTCAGAAAAAATAATTTTTTAATTGATGAATTTTCAAATCTTTTTCAAACTTCAATTCAAAGAAGATTAAGAAGTGATGTAAGTGTTGGAACTAGTTTAAGTGGTGGTATTGATAGCTCAAGTATTATTGCTTACATTCATCAATTAGATGAAAATAACAATTATCACCCCATAACTTTTACTGCATCATTTCCAAATTTTGAACAAGATGAAACGCAATACAGCAAAGCTGTTGCAGCATATTTTAATTTAACCCAGCACTGTATTACTCCAACTGCTGACCATCTTATCGAAAGTTTTGATAAACTCATGTATCATCAAGAAGAGCCATTACAAAGCAGTAGTGTGTTTACACAATTTATGGTGTATCATTTAGCCAAAGAAAAAAATATTAGTGTGTTGTTAGATGGGCAAGGTGCTGATGAAACCCTTGGAGGATATAAAAAATATGTACCATGGTTTTTACAAGAATTATTGGCAAACCATTTATTTCAATTTAAAAAAGAAAAAGCCTTACTTAAAACAAATCAGTTTTTAGAACAATGGAATTTTAAAAATTATTTTGCTGCTTTTTTACCTCATATCACTACAGACCAACTCACTAAAAAAGCTATCAATATTCAATCACAATTTCAGTATATAGAAAAAGATTATTTATTGCAACATCAAAATAAATCAACATTACAAAAACCACATATTGCTTCTTTAAACGATATGTTACACTTTAATACTTTTCATTTTGGCTTAGAAGAATTATTAAGATATGCCGATAGAAATTCTATGGCCCATAACAGAGAAGTGAGGCTACCATTCTTAAATCATCAATTAGTTGAATTTATTTTTTCATTGCCATCGAACTACAAAATAAAAAATGGATATACTAAATGGATTTTGAGAGAAGCCGTTAAAGATAAATTACCAAAAGAAATTGTTTGGCGAAAAGGAAAAATTGGTTACGAACCTCCACAACAGCAATGGTTACAGCATCCTGCAATGAAAGAAAAAATAATGCAAAGCAGAAAAAAATTAGTCGAGCATCATATATTTCATCCTTCAATTTTAGAAACTCCTATTCAAGCTTCATCAGCACATGATAGCAATAATTTAGACTGGAGAATTTTATGTGCAGCAGCTATCATTAAATAATAATAATTAAATTTCAAACTACATCTTTGCAAAACAATCAATATTATGAAACTAGAAACTAAAATTATACATGCAGGCATGACGCCAGACCCAAGTACTGGATCTGTAATGGTTCCAATCTATCAAACCAGCACTTATGTACAAGAAGCACCAGGCAAACACAAAGGTTTTGAATATGCCAGAAGTCAGAACCCTACTCGTTTTGCGTTAGAAGAAGCCTATGCACAAATTGAAAATGGAAAGTATGGTTTAGCTTTTAGTAGTGGTGTTGCAGCAACTGATACAGTGATAAAATTATTAGCTCCAGGCGATGAAGTGATTGCCGCTAACGATATGTATGGTGGTACTTACAGATTGTTTAGTAAAGTGTTTGAAAAATTTGGCATTAAGTTTCATTATATCAACATGCAAGATGCTAATAATATCAGCAATTATATTAATAGCAATACCAAATTAATTTGGACTGAAACTCCAACAAACCCTTTAATGAATATTGTTGATATTAGTGCAGTTGCAGCTATTACAAAAGCCAATAATATTTTACTTTGTGTTGATAATACTTTTGCTTCTCCCTACTTACAAAATCCATTAGATCAAGGTGCTGATATTGTAATGCATAGTGCAACAAAATATTTAGGTGGACATAGTGATGTTATTCAAGGATGTTTGGTAATGAATAGTGATTCATTAAGAGAGCAGCTTTATTTTATTCAAAAAAGTTGTGGTGCTGTACCCGGACCTCAAGATTGTTTTTTAGTATTACGTGGGATAAAAACTTTACACTTACGCATGCAACGTCATTGTGAAAATGGCGAAAAAATTGCTCATTGGTTACGTAATCATGATAAAGTAAAAAAAGTGTATTGGCCAGGTTTTACTGATGCTCCAGGGCATAACATTGCTAAAAAACAAATGAGAGGTTTTGGTGGTATGATAAGTTTTGAATTGAAAGATGAAAGCACAGAAGCTTTAAATAAATTATTATCATCAACA
>JANPAT010000149.1:0-33463 GCA_031430075.1 Chitinophagaceae bacterium
AGAGTTGTATTTTATATAAATATCTAAAAAATAATCTTTCAAAGTCATTGCGAGGAACGAAGCAATCTCATGATTTTTTTATTTGGGAGACTGCTTCGTTCCTCGCAGTGACGATAAATAAAAAACTCAACAGATTTCTCAGGCAAGAACCTTCGAAATGACGAATAAAAATTTTACTTTTATTTCTTCCCTCTCACCAATTCAAACGAATGTTGTATTTGCTCTTTAAGTTCTTGTGTGCTTAAACCACCATCAATAACAATGGTGTTCCAATGTTTTTTGCTCATGTGATAGCCAGGTAAAATACAGCTATATCTTTCTCTTAATTCAAGAGCCAATTCAGGTTGGCATTTTACATTAATTTTTAAAGGAGATTCATCTGTAGCAATTAATAAAAACATTTTACTATACACTTTGTAAACAATATTATCTGGTCCAAAGGGCTGAGTTTCCTCAACTTCACCCAAACTCATAGCAAAATGATGTAAACTTTCAATGTTCATTTTTTATTTCAACAAATTAGCAATTTCTTCACTATCTGGTTTTGTTTTACTAGGAAAATAAGCCAACATTTTTCCATTTTCATCTAACAAAAATTTATTAAAATTCCATTTTATGGTAGCATCTAAAATTCCATTTTCTTCTTTTGTACAAAGCCATTTGTATATGGGTGCAATATTTTCTCCTTTAACATCAACCTTTGCAGTTAAAGGAAATGTAACACCAAATCGTGCTTTACAAAATTCTTTAATGGTTTCTTCAGTACCTGATTCTTGTCCACCAAACTGATTACAAGGAAAACCAACAATTACCAATTTATCTTTATTGGCTTCGTGTAATTTTTGTAAGCCTTCGTATTGAGGTGTATAGCCACATTCAGATGCTGTATTGACTACTAATATTTTTTTGCCTTTAAATTTTGCAAAATCTACAATTTTACCATCGATACTTTTTACTTTAAACTGATGAATTGACGAGTTTTGAGCAAAAGAAAATGTTGTCATAATTAAAGTAAATAATAATGCTAAGAAAATTTTCATTGGTTTTATTTTTATTTTTTGATTATTGTTTTTCGTAACAACCCATATCTGGTTTTGGTCCTAATGGTCTTGGTTTGCTATCTAAATCTACAGCCAAAGATGGTGCCAAAGCAGTATTAATACAAGGAGAATTGGTTGCTAAATGAAAGTTAAAAATATTTTTTGAGTAATCTATTTGTTCAAAATTGGGGTTTACATCTTTTAAAGAATTGGTTATGGTAACATTTGCAGGATTCGTTTTTTGTTTGTACAAAATGCTATTGCAACTTACACTAAAACCAACAGCTGTATTGGTTTTTGGAATATTAATTTCATTATCAACAAATCCACCATCACCATAAATAATCGAATTGTTTAAGGTAACATTTAATGCATTTGAATTGCTTAAGTCGTTTGTAGTGTTACTTAGTGTAATTAAAGATTCTTTATGACTTAAATAATAATTGCTAAAACTTGCAAATGTGCAATGGTTGAAATTATATGTGCCTCCAGCTACTGCATAAAAACCAAATCCACAATTACTGATTAAACAATTTCGAACCATGAGAGAACTATTAGAACAAAGCAATGCTTTGTCATAAATATTATCGAAAATGCATTGGTCTAAAGTAACTTTTGGATTACTGTTTGATGCTGGATTCTCTGCAACGATACCTTGATAAGCATTTTTAATAATGCAATGTTGCAGTTGATTGTCTTTACTTGTTGTGCTAAAATAAATATAAGGCCAACTACCTGGATAATTTTTATAAGGATCATCAATTCTAATGCCTTGAAAAACTATTTTACTGCTCAAAGCTGTATCACCAATAGCTTTTAGAGTACCATGTACAATTATGGGTGCATTTGGATGTATGTATAGTTGTGTGCCTTTTTGAATAGTTAGAGTTTTGTTTTGATTGATGGTTAAACTGCCTAAAATTACAATGGGCATTGAGTTGGTAAAAATGCTATCGGTTGTAACTTTTACATTATTTAAGAAACGTGCATTTTTTCCATAAGCTTGTAATTGAATCCATTTAGTATTGCCGTTGTATAAAATTTCAATGCTATCTCTCACCAAAAAAGGAAGGTTTGCTGTATTGGGGTCTATTCGAACAGTTGCAAACATGTACATGCTATCATTGGCTTCTAATTCTAGATCTTTAAAATTTGTTCCAGCAATTCCATCAACATTTAACTTAAAAAAAGAACTTGCACCACCTTTTAATGTTAAAGAAGATAGTTTAAGCTTTTGATTATTTAAGTTGAAGATTTTTAAATATTGAGTAGTTGAACCTAAAGTAGTAAACACTGTATCGAAATGTAAAGTATCTTCTGAGGTTCTTAAAACTGCATCTGCACTTGTAATAAATGATTCTTTTTTGCACGATGATATTAGCAAAATGCAACTCATCAACCCTAAAAAAAATATACTTCTTAAATTAAAAAATTTCATCACATCAAAAATAGGTGTATTTGCAGTTATACAGTATAAGCAACAGTAACAACACTTAATTTTGTGTTACAAATTTGTAAAATTTCTGTTCCACACGATTCTAAAGTTGCACCTGTGGTAATTACATCATCTACCAAAAGAATATGTTTATTTTCTATTAATTCTGGATGTGTTACTTTAAAAACACCTTCCATATTTTGCCAACGTTGTATTCGATTTTCGTGAGTTTGTGTTTCAGTAAAAACAACCCTTTCAACTACTTTTTGTAGCATGGGTTTTTGCCAAACTTCTGTAATACCTTCGCAGATAATAGCAGCTTGATTATAGCCTCTTTTAAATTCTTTTTTTTCGTTTAAGGGTAAAGGAATAATAGCATCGATAGATTGAAACCGTAAAGATTTTTTCAATTCTAAGCCTATTAATTTTCCTAAATAGTAACCCGCTTCTTTATTACCCTTGTACTTAAGTTGAACAATTAAATGCTGTAATAGCGATTCTTTAGTAAAGAAAAAATTTGCAGCTGCATGCTCTACTTTTAATCTGCCATAAAATATTTTTTCGATGGGGTTGGGAGTGTTTTCAAAAAAATCAGTACAAGGAAGTTCTGTTTTACATTGTGAACAAAGCAAATCATTTTTCATTAAAACATCAGTAGAACAGCCTAAACAGGTATGAGGAAAAATAATTTGGCTGAAGCCATCGGTAAATTGTTTTACTAAGTTTATCATTTTGCTTAATCAATAAATAGTATTTGCCACTTATAAAAATAAAGCAGTTTTTGATAAATTAATCAACTTTGAATATGAAATAAGAATATTTTCGTACAAATAATTTAAAATGAAGTTTTTGTTTTCTGCTATCCTATTGTTTTTATTCTTGAATGCTCAAGCACAAAATGCAACTTTGAAAGGTAAATTAGTTGATAGTGTTTCTCGTAAAAATTTAGCCAATGCTACTATAAGTTTATTAGATGTAAAGGATAGTACTTTAGAGCAATTCACTTTATCAAAAGAGTCGGGAAGCTTCGAAATGAAAAATATTTCTCTCGGTAGTTATCTGCTTCAAATTTCTATAAAGGGGTTTGATGCTGTGTTTATGAAAATAAATTTTACTAAAGATCAATTAGAAAGAAATTTAGGAAATATTTATTTAGAGCAACAAGCAAAAGACTTAGGAAATGTAACTGTTGTACAAACACCAATTATTATAAAAAAAGATACTATAGAGTATAATGCAGGAAGTTTTAAAACAAAACCCAATTCTGATGTAGAAGATTTATTAAAGAAAATGCCAGGATTGCAAGTTGATAAAGATGGTAGCATAAAAGCTCAAGGCGAGCAAGTACAAAGGGTTTTAGTTGATGGTAAACGTTTTTTTGGAGACGATCCTAAAATGGCAACAAAAAATTTGCCTAGTGATGTTATTGATAAAATTCAGGTGTTCGATGCATTAAGTGATCAAAGTGCATTTTCTGGTTTTGATGATGGTAATAGAACTAAAACCATAAATATTATCACTAAAAAAGATAAACGTAAAGGCAATTTTGGTAAGGCAACAGTTGGTTTAGGTTCTGATGGGGATCAATTAATGAATGATCATAATATTAGTTTAAGCAATTTTAATAATGGCCGACAACTTACTTTAACTGGTCAGGGTAATAATGTAAACAAACAAAGTTTTGGTATTCAAGATATTTTAGGTTCTCTGAGTTCTGGTGGTAGAGGTTTTAGTAGTGGAGGAGGAAGAGCTGGTGGTGGAATTATGAATATTGTACAGTCGTTAATTGGAGGAGGAGCTTCAAATGGAATTATAAATACATGGAGTGGTGGTTTAAATTATGGTAATGAAGTAGGAAAATTTAATGATAAATTGAATGGTAGTGGGTTTTACAATAATCAAAGAACAACTAGAGAACAGAATAGTTTTACTGAAAACCTAACTTCTGGAAAATCAGATTCATCCATTTTTAGTAATCAATTGCAAAGTTCTAACACCAATAATAAAAACGGAAGATTTAATTTTAATTTAGAAAAACAGTTAGATAGTGCCGGAAATAATTCAATCATTTTCCGACCAAATATTAATTTTCAAAATACAAGTCAAAGTTCTGAAACCAATACTAGTTCTACTAAATCAAAAACAATAAATCTTTCAAATTCTGCAGCTAGTACCAGAAGTGAAAACTCTGGTTATAGTGGAACTATTGATTTCACATTTCGTCATAGATTTAAAAAGAAAGGAAGAACATTTACCACCAATATCAATTTAGGTAGAAACGATAATGATGGAGATGGAAATAATTATTCTATCAATGAGTTTTTTAACAACAATGTATCTTTTAGAAAAGATACCATTGACCAATTTTATACCACTACTAACTCAACAAAAAATTATGGAACAACCATTTCTTATGCAGAGCCAGTAAGTAAATTTACACAAATTGAATTTGCATATAATAGAACATATTCTCAAACAGAATCTGACAAAAGAACTTTAGCGTATGCCGATAATGCCAAAGATTATATAATAACTGTTCCAAATCTTACCAATAGTTTTCGAAATACCTATAAGGCAGATAGAGGAACCATTAGCTATCGTTTAACCAAAGAGAAATTCAATTTTACAATTGGAAATGGTTTTCAATGGGGCAATTTAAATAGTGTTAACAGAACAACAGGAAATAAAATTGTACAAGATTATGTAAATCTTTTTCCTACTGTAAATTTCAACTACAGCTTTAGTAAAACAGAAAATTTTCGATTCAATTATTCTGGAAGAACAAGCCAGCCAAGTGTTTCACAATTACAACCTGTAGTTGATAATAGCGATCCTTTGAATATCAGAATGGGTAATCCAAACTTAAATCAACGTTTCACAAATAATTTAAGATTATTCTATAACTCATTCAACATCTTAACACAAAAAATATTTTTTGCTACCATTAATGCAACTTTTGTGGCTAACGATATTCAAAATTCAATCACTGTTTTAAATAATGGAGTTCAAATTTCACAACCAGTAAACTTGAGTGGTACTTACAATATTTTAGGATTTGTAAATTATGGATTTCCATTGCGTAAGCCTAAAAGCAATTTAAATTTTGGTTTAAATTTTAATCGAAACCAAAGCCAAGGTTTAGTGAATGGATTAAGCAATTATAGTCGTAATACAACTTTGGGACAAACCATTTCATGGTCATCAAACCTTAAAGAAAAATGGGATTTTAATTTAACATCCAGCACCACCTATAATATTGCTTCATATACTTTGCAGCCTGAGCAAAATGCTAATTATTTTTCACAAATGATTTCTACAGAAATTACTCGATACACTAAAAGTGGTTGGATATTTTCTGTAGATTTTGATTATACTTATAATGGTGGTAGAACAGATGGGTTTAATACTTCTATTCCTTTGTTGAATGCTAGTATTGCTAAACAATTGTTCAAGGATAAAGCTGGTGAATTTAAGTTTTATATGTTCGATTTATTTAGTCAGAACAAAAGCATTACACGTTCTGTAGCTTCTAACTACATTCAAGATATGCAAACCCGAGTGTTGACCAACTATTTTACTTTTAGTTTCACTTATAATCTTCGAAGCTTCAAGCCTCAACAAAATCAACAAATGCGAATGATGATGGGTCCAGGTGGTGGGCAAAGAGGTGGAATGCGATTTTAGGTTTTCTTATTAATGAAGATTTTAACTCGTTGCAGTATATGTGTTAAGTTTGCAACTTCTACTACAAGTTAAGTAGGGTTCAATTTAATATTATGGCAAAAGCTAATTTAAAAGGGTTCGATAAATTTATTAATAAAGAACTTAAAGGTGCTAAGAAAAAAGAAGTTATTCGACAAGAGAAAAGAAAATATAAAGCAGAGAAAAGAGAAGCTGGAAGGTTAGCCTACAAAAAGAAAATGGAGAAGCTTAATGGAACGTATAAGCCTCTAATAAAAAAAAGCAGTAATAATACTAATAAGGTTGAAAAAATTATTCTTGAAAAAGATGTTGCCGAACTAATGCCATTAAACAAATTCATTGCTCATGCTGGAATTTGTGGAAGAAGAGAAGCTGTTGAACTCATCAAACAAGAATTAATTACAGTTAATGGAACCATTATTAAAGAACCAGGCTTTAAAGTTTCTGATAAAGATTTAGTAAAATATAAAGGAAAGAAAATTTCTGCAAAAACAACTGCAGTATATATATTATTAAATAAACCCAAAGATTATATTACTACTTCTGATGACCCCAAAGGAAGAAAAACTGTATTAGATTTAATTAAAGGTGCAACACCTGAAAGAGTATATCCTGTGGGCAGGTTGGATAGAAATACAACTGGTGTTTTGTTGTTAACGAATGATGGCGATTTAGCACAAAAATTAACTCATCCATCTTACGAAATAAAAAAGATTTATGAAGTAACACTCGACAAAGAGGTTTCTAAAAAAGATTTTGAAAAAGTATTAAATGGAATAACACTCGAAGATGGATTTATAAAAGCAGATGCACTATCTTTTTTAGAAGCTAAGGATAAAAAATCTTTAGGAATAGAAATTCATAGTGGTAGAAACAGAATTGTTCGTAGAATTTTTGAATCTCTTGGATATACTGTTGAAAAGTTAGATAGGGTATTGTTTGCTAATCTTACAAAGAAAAATGTTAATCGTGGAAGATGGAGAATGTTGAATGAAAAAGAGGTTCGACTATTAAAGTTTATGAATAAATCTTTTATTAAAAAGATAAAGCCTACAGCTAGTATTGAGTAGTTGTTTGGTTGTAGGAAGAAATAAGAAATTTAGTAGCTTATAGTTTTTTAATAATAATTTTTCATTTTTTATATATTTTTTTTCAATTATTTAACGTCACTGCGAGGCACGAAGCAGTCTCACAAATAAAACATCATAAACTTCCAGATTTGACAACTTTCCGAAAGTTGTCAAATCTTTTTAAAAATAGAAATTGAAAGAGATTGCTTCGTGCCTCGCAAAGACAAATAAAATTGAGTTTATAAATTTAATTTTTAAGTTAATATTAACTCCAAACTATAAATTATTTTAATGCGATAAAGAATTCAACACCAACCATTCACCACTCACCATATATGAAATTTAAAGACCTCGACATTATTTTAGAAAATAAGCATTTTATTGCCATCAATAAACCTGCAGGCTTGTTTTCTGTACCCGATAGATTTGGAGTAGCAATATCTTTAAAACAAATTCTTGAAGAAAAATTTGGTAAAATATTTATAGTACATCGTTTAGATAAAGACACCAGCGGCGTTATATTATTTGCCAAAGATGCTGTTACCCATAAGGCTTTAAACGAAATGTTTGAGCTGAGAAAAATTGAAAAATATTATGTCGGATTAGTAATTGGTTCTTTATACAATCAAGCAGGAAAGATTGAATTGCACATGGCTGAACACAGTTTTAAAAAAGGAGAAATGGTAGTAAATCCAAGAGGAAAACTTTCATTAACTACTTATGAAGTGCTGAATGATTACAAACATTTTTCTTGGATAAAATTTCAAATTCATACTGGTCGTACTCATCAAATTCGTTTACATGCAAAACATATTGGTCATCCTTTAGTTTGTGATGATTTGTATGGAGATGGGAAACCTATTTTGCTTTCTCAAATAAAATCTAAATATAAACTCTCAAAAAATTTACTTGAAGAAACGCCTATTTTAAATCGTGTTGGTTTACATGCTTATCAACTGATTTTTGAATGGGATAATAATAAAATTGATTTAGTAGCTGAGCCACCTAAAGATTTAAGGGCTTTAATGCAACAATTAGATAAGAATGTAAGATAATTATGAATTATGAATGTTGAATTATGAATGAAAGTAAAAACAAACCAGAAACCAAAAACAATAAACGAGAAACAACAAACAAAACCAGAAACTAAAAGCTAAACCATCATTCCTTCAATCCTCTTAAAGCCTTGTGCAGCTTGTAATTCCTCCCAAAGAATTTCGTAAATAGTTAATGCAATAGGTATATTACTTTTTACAATTTCGTTTTGTATTTTAATACACTTACTTGCATTATAACCTTCAGCAACCATATTCAATTCTAGTTGTGCCGCTTTAACACTGTACCCTTTACCAATCATATTTCCAAAGGTTCTGTTTCTACTGTATAGTGAATAGCAGGTTACTAATAAATCGCCTAAGTAAACACTTGCAGCATAATTAATTTTCTTTTGTTCTTCTTCAGTTTCTTTATTCCAAACCAATTGTTTTAAAAATCGAACCATTTCATCTGCAGCATTTGTAATATATACACTTAAAAAATTATCACCATATTCCAAGCCATGTGCAATGCCAGCACCTAGTGCATAAATATTTTTTAAAATGGCAGCATATTGCACTCCAATCACATCATGGTTAGTAACAATATTTAAATATTCTGTTTTAAAGTACTTGCCAATTTCTAAAGCTTTTGTTTCATCAATTCCACTAAATGTTAAATAGCTTAATTTTTCTGCAGCAACTTCTTCTGCATGGCATGGACCTAAAACTGTGTAATAATCATTTATACTAAAATCAAAATGTTCGGCTAAAAACTCATTCAATAATTGATTTTTTGATGGAAGAATACCTTTAATGGCAGAAACAATTTTTTTATTTTTAAAAGCATTTTTATCTAATTGTAATAATGCACTTTCTGCAAAAGCAGATGGTGTTGCAATTACTAAAACATCGCTATTGGCAACTACTTCAGCAATATTGTTGCTTAGTCTTAATTGATTGGTATTAAAATATGCTGAATGTAAATAGTGTGGATTATGCCTTCTTGTTTCTATAGTTTTTATGGTTTCAGTATTTCTTACCCACCAATTTAAAGAGTTGCCATTATCTGTTACTAATTTAGATAAAGCTGTTGCCCAACTGCCACTTCCAATCATTCCAAATTGCATTGTTGCTATATTTGATTATTACAAATGTAAAAGAATTTATAACTATTTCATCTCATAAATCATAGCATAAAATTTACAATAATACTATAACATGAAGAAACTATTTCGAATACTGTTAATGAGTGTAATATTTTTTATTTTTAGTTGTAAAGAAAAAAATAATTTACCAACAGTTGCATTTATTGATGCATTTGAAGACAATACTATTGCAAAAGCAAAACAAGGTTTTTTTGATGCTTTGAAAAAAAATGGATTTAGTGAAGAGCAAAAAACCATTAATGTTATTTATAGAAATGCACAAGGCAATATTCCTACACTTACACAAATTGTTCAATATTGTAAATCAGAAAAAGTAAATTTAATTGCTACGTGCCCCTCAATATCTACTATTGCTGCAATTCAAAATATTCAAGATATTCCAGTATTCATGATGGTTTCACCAAAACCATCACTCATGAAAATTAATACAAAAGATGGTAAAGCACCTGCAAACCTTTTCGGTGTTGGAGAAGATTTAAGTTATATCGATACTTCATTTGGATTAATTCAAAAATTATTGAATAAAAAACAAAAAATTAAGGTTGGAATGATTTTTAATCAAAGTGAACCTCAAAGTGTTGATGCTTTAAACCATATAAAAACTTTAGCCCAACAAATGAATATTGAGTTAATTACATTACCTATAAATTCTAGTGCTGAAACTCAATTAGTCACTCAGTCATTACTTTCAAAAAATATTGATGTATTTTTTGCCAATCCAGATAATGTGGTGTTTGCTTCTTTCGAAACCATTATTCAATCTTGCAACCATGCAAAAGTGCCAGTATTTACAAGCGAAGCAGGCTTAGTAGCACGTGGTGCAGTTGCAGCTTATGGTGCAGATATGTATGCTTGGGGTTATCAGGCAGGTGAACAAGCAGCACAATATTTAAAAATAAAATCTACAAAAAATTTACATTGGCAGATGGTAGAATTAAGAAAAAAAGTATACAACCAAAAAATTGCTCAGAAATATGGCATCATTGTTGATTCTAGCTTCGAGTCTATAAATTAAAATCAATTATAGGCATTAAAAAATTACAAAATGAATATAAAATCTTATTTACTACTATCAGTAATCTTCTTCAGTTTTTTTGCTTCATGCAAAAAAGAAGTTTCCTTACCTCAACTTACTTTTGCAAATAATATTAGTGAAGGTACTGCTAATGCAAGTGGAGAGTATACTATAACCGGACATATTAGTTCTGTTGTTCGATTAGATAAAGTAGTTGTAACCAAAGAAGGTCAGTCGTCTTATTTTATTCTTGATGAAACAACAGCCAAAAATAAAAATGAATATGATTTTTCATATTTAATAACTGGAATAACTGTCAATACATATATCATTATTGATGTTTATGACCAAAATGGCGGAAAAACTTCGTATCGTTTTCTAATTAAAAAATAATTTTTTCTAAGTGGTTTAAAGTGATATAATTTATTATTTATTCCACCGTAACACTGCTTCTGCAATTCTTTTACCCAATGCCTCTCCTTTTAATAAAAATTGCTGTTGAATGGGTTCTTTAAAAGGAGGTTCATTTGTTATAGCTGAAGCTCCAAAAGCAGATTGCCAATCATTTCCACCAATAATTACCATACCAAATATCAGCATAGCATGTATTAAATTTGTTTGAGCCAATTCTTCGCCAGAAGAAATACCTCCACCACTTACAAATACAGCTCCTATTTTATTTTTGAGCGGTTGATTTTTGAATGGCCATTTTTTTATAAAGGCTAATACTTCAGGTGCTGGATTGGCATTATAAACAGGACTTCCAACTATTATTGCATCAGCATTGATCAAATCTTGTTCAGTAGTTTTATCAATTGTTTTTATCACTAAAGAAATTCCTTCTACAGATTGTACGCCTTTGGCTATAGCATCTGCTAAAATTTTAGTATTATCTGTTTCTGAATAATATGTAATGAGAATTTGATGTTTGCTTTGGGCTAAAACATTATAATTAAGTAATAGTAACACGAAAGTGGTAATTAAGTTTTTCATTTTTCTAAATAGTTATTAAAAATATCAAGTTTTCAACTAATCAACAACTTAACCAAACAACAATAATTCACTGCCTTGCTTTACATTTGCCAAAAATAAATTATTATGGCAGTTAGAGCAGATTTGTTTCAATCTCCAGATTATTATTTACTCGATGAATTATTGACAGATGAACATAAATTAATTAGAGATACAGTTCGTAATTATGTAAAAAAAGAGATTTCTCCTATCATAGAAGATTATGCAGAACGTGCTACTTTTCCTGAACATATTGTAAAACAAATGGGTGATTTGGGTTGTTTTGGCCCAACCTTACCTACTGAATATGGTTGTGGTGGCTTAGATTATATTAGCTATGGATTAATGATGCAAGAGCTAGAACGTGGTGATAGTGGGGTTCGTAGCACAGCAAGTGTACAAGGCAGTTTAGTAATGTTTCCTATTTATGCTTATGGCAACGAAGCACAAAGAAAAAAATATTTACCCAAGCTTGCAAGTGGAGAATGGTTGGGTTGCTTTGGATTAACAGAACCCAATCATGGTAGCGATCCATCTTCAATGCTTACTAATATTAAGGATGCAGGAGATTATGTTATTTTAAATGGTGCAAAAATGTGGATCAGTAATGCTCCTTTTAGTCAGGTTGCAGTAGTTTGGGCTAAAAATGAACAAGGCGAAATTCAAGGGCTCATTGTTGAAAGAGGAATGGAAGGTTTTTCAACTCCAACAACACATGGCAAATGGAGTTTACGTGCTAGTGCAACAGGTGAGTTAGTTTTTGATAATGTTAAAGTGCCAAAAGAAAATATTTTACCTAATGTAAAAGGATTAAAGGGTCCATTAGGTTGTTTAACCAAAGCTCGTTATGGTATTGCATGGGGAACTTTAGGTGCTGCAATGGATTGCTATGATACAGCCTTACGATATAGTAAAGAACGTGAACAATTTGGTAAACCTATTGGTGGATTTCAGTTACAACAAAAAAAATTAGCTGAAATGATTACTGAAATTACGAAAGCACAATTATTAGTTTGGCGTTTAGGAGTATTAATGAATGAGGGAAGAGCTACACCACAACAAGTGAGTATGGCTAAAAGAAATAGCTGTGAAATTGCTACTAACATTGCTCGTGATGCTCGACAAATGCTTGGAGGAATGGGTATTACAGGTGAATACAGCATTATGAGGCATATGATGAATTTAGAAAGTGTAATTACTTATGAAGGAACACATGATATTCATTTATTAATAACAGGAATGGATGTTACAGGCTTCAATGCATTTAAATAGTTGTATCCCTTAATTCAAGGGGGTATGCTTGGTATTTTAATTGCTAATTTTACAGCCTAGTATTATAAATCCTTTGAAGTAAATGAAAAGTAGCGTTAAGAATTTTTGCATTATTGTTCTCCTTTTTTCTGTTACCTCTTGTAATAGAAAATCGATTTTTACAACAGACATAAGAAAAAATGTTGAGGATTTAAATTTGAGTTTAACCAAGCTTCAATATTACATAGATAATGATATTATTCTATCGAGAGAAGTGAGTAAAGACACAGGAAAAATAAATGCAGGAATTTTTATTTATCAAGATGGAAAATATTATCAAAACATAAAACTAAAAGCCAGTACAAGAGGTATTTGTACAACTGTTTTTCCAGATAGATTACATATTTCATTTGAAAAAGGCGATAATAAATATTTAGTTTTTGCTACACCAAATTCTTTACGAGAAGATAAAACCTACCAATTGCTTGCAGACGCTTCATCTCGAAATGATGATCACATCATTCAATACGATGGTAAATTGTATAAATTATTTGTAGATAAAAATTGGCCTAAATTAGTAATTGGTAAAAAGCTCATTAATAAAGAAAAATACGATGGTCGAATTATGAAAGGCCAAAGAGTAAAATAAAGTAATATTGCAAAAGTCATTCAATTTTTGCAATGTCATCTTCTTCAACAACATCATCATCAAAAAAAAACAACCTCTTTTTCATAGTTGGTCTAATGGGTACAGGTAAAACCCACTGGGCTAAAGCTCTTGCTCAAAAAAACAAATATAAATTTATTGATTTAGATGAGCTGGTTGAATCTAAAAACAATAATTCTATTTTAAAATTATTTAATGAGTTTGGTGAAGATGCTTTTAGAAAAAAAGAACATGAAACCTTAGTTGAATTATTTTCAGTTAACGAAAAAACAATCATAGCAACCGGTGGTGGAACTCCTTGCTTTTTTGATAATATGAATTTGATGAATCAAAATGGTATAACTATTTGGCTGAATGATTCTATTGAAAGTATTTGTGAAAGATTAGAAAGTAACAAATCATCTCGTCCATTAATTGCACATGAATCAAATGCTCATTTAAAAAATACAATATCAAACTTGTATCATACCAGGTTAAATTTTTATAACTTGGCTAGATATTCTTTAACAGGTGTTGAAATCAATGTAGAACATTTACAAAACATTATAAATATTTATGCATAAAAAAATTTTAGTTGTAAGTGCAATTTTCGCAGCATTATCAGTAATTCTAGGAGCTTTTGCAGCACATGCATTAGCCGATGTTTTAAATACTTCACAACACAAAACGTTTGAAACAGCAGTACGTTATCAAATGTATCATGCATTAGCTATGGGTTTATGTGCTTCATTATATATTCAAAAACCAAGTAAATTATTACAAAATGCTGCTGTTTTATTTGGTATTGGTATTGTGCTTTTTTCTGGTTCATTGTATAGTTTAATATTTTTAAATTTATTTAACACAGAAGGGTTTAAGTTTATAGGTGCAATAACTCCAATTGGGGGAGTTTCTTTTATTATTGGTTGGCTTATGATAATAAAAGCTGTTGTGAAATGGTAATAGATGATAACAATAAAAAATAAATTATGGATGTAGCTTATAAAATACTTTTAGTAGAGGATGAAGTGAAATTGAGTAAAGTAATTCAAGAAGAATTAATTGCTGAAGGTTATGAAGTTGATATTGCTTTAGATGGTCTTATTGCTGAAGAGAAATTCTTGAAGAATACTTACACTTTAATTATTTTGGATATTAGTATTCCTAAAAAAAATGGTTTTGAATTATGCAAAACATTTCGAGAAACTAATAGTAAAATTCCTATTATAATGCTTACCGCTTTGGGCGAGATACAAGATAAAATTCAGGCATTTAATTTAGGAGCTGATGATTTTATAGTGAAGCCATTTCATTTTAGAGAATTGATTGCCCGGATAAAAGTTTTTTTAAAAAGAACAGATAGTGAGCAAAAAGAAAATATTATTGGTGTACACGATTTAGAAGTGCACTGTGATAAAAAAACTGCTTTTCGTGGAGGTAAAGAAATTCCATTGACTGTTAAGGAATTTACTTTGTTAAAATTACTGTTAGATAATCAAGGCAAACCCACATCAAAACAAGAAATTTTAGAAAAAGTTTGGGATTTAAGTTTTGATACTGGGACCAATACTATAGAAGTCTATATTAATTTTTTAAGGAATAAAATTGATAAACCTTTTGAACGAAAATTAATTTATACCAAGTCGGGTTATGGTTATTTAATTAAATAATTATTGTGAATTTAAAATTTCGTTTTGCTTTGTTGTTTACCCTAGTTGTAGCATTCATTCAGGCTATTACTTGTTTTTCAATTTATTATTTTTATGCCGATCATCGAAAAGTAGATTATCAAACTAAATTAAAGAGCGAAGCATTGCTAGCTTACGATGCATATTTGAATGAGAGTTTTTTTAAGAACGATACTACAAATCTGTTACCTGCTGGGTTTAATAACAAAGTAATGTATAATAGGTATGTTGTTATTTATACAGACAATCAAAAACCAATTGCACTATTACCTAACAATGCCAAAATTGAATTACAAAAAAACGATTTTGAAAAAATAAAAAATGCAAATGAATATTATTTTAGCAATGGCGAAAGAGAATATTTAGGTATTTATCTTAAAGAAAAAAAGCAATTTATTGTAACATCAGCAATTGATGTTGAAGGATTAGCCAAACTTTCTAATCTTAAATTAATTTTAATTATCGTCTTTTTTTCAAGTATTTTATTAGCCGCATTTTGTAGTTACTTTTTTGTAAATTCTGCTTTACGGCCTTTGAAAATATTAATGCATGAAATTCAGCAAACTACCGAAAGCAGTTTATGGAAAAAAGTAAACGAAGGAAATGGAAAAGACGAAATAGCAAAAATTGCCATCAACTACAATAATGTTTTGGGCAGATTAAAAAACGCTTTCGAAACGCAGCAAATATTTGTGCAACAAGCTTCACATGAACTGAGAACACCTTTAACTGTAATGTATGCTACTACTGAGTCTGCTTTAAATAAAAAACATTCAGAAAAAGAATATATTAATGTTTTATTATCATTAAAAGAAGAACAAATTAATTTAATTGAACTTACTAATTCTCTTTTAGTATTATATCAATTAGATAAACATAAAAATTATCATCATTGGAATTCATTAAGGATTGATGAGTTGCTTTATGATGCAGTAAGTTATTGTAAAAAAATATTTCCAGGAATTTCAATAGATTTTTCTTTTGAAAATTTACCTGAAGAAAAAAACTTAACTATTGAAGGGAATGAGAGTTTATTAAAGGCAGCACTAATTAATTTATTAAAAAATGCTTTTTTATATTCTGATGATAAAAAATTAAATATTTCTATAGTTGCTTTAGATTATTCAATGCAAATTCATTTTGATAATAAAGGCACTCATTTAACTCAACATGAAATAGAAATACTTAAAAAACCTTTTGTAAGAAGTCAAGATATTGGTATAATAAAAGGTATTGGTTTGGGATTATCAATAGTTGAAAAAGTATTAACCTTCCATAATGGACATTTAATTTATACTGCTATGCCTAATTCTATTAACAGATTTACTGTTCAGTTAAAATAATTATGCTTTTGTCCATGCATCTCTTTCATCAGGACTAAATTTCCAAGGTGCAAAATTATTTTCAATATTACTGAACATGCTATTCCATTCTTGAGGAGCATTGCTTTCTTCCATAATTAAACTTCTTCTCAACTCAATAATTATTTCTAATGGTGAAATGCTTACAGGGCAAGCTTCTACACAAGCATTACATGTAGTGCAAGCTCTTAATTCTTCAACAGAAATATAATTGTGTAATAATGATTTATTATCAGGTACAAAACTCTTATTGATTTGAATATTTTTACTTACATCTTCTAATCTTTCTCTTGTCTTCATCATTATTTTTCTTGGACTCAAAATTTTGCCTGTAACATTTGCAGGACAAGCAGCAGTACATCTTCCACACTCTGTGCAACTATAGGCTTCTAATAAATTTCTCCAACTTAAATCAAAAATATCTTTTGCACCAAAATTTGCAGGTGGTTCTGTATTACTTGGTGCAAACTCTGGTTGCATAGCATACAAAACTTCTTTTTGAATGGTTGGCATATTATTCATTAATCCCTGAGGTTTTAAACGAGCAAAGTATGCATTAGGGAAGGCAAATAAAATATGTAAGTGTTTACTATAAGGCAAGTAATTTAAAAATGCAAAAATGCCCATGATGTGTAGCCACCAACAAACTCTTTCAATGTTTTCTACAGCATGAGAACTATAACTATTTAATAAAGGTTGTAAATAAGAAGAGATGACAAATGAACCAGTTTGCACTTTAGTATAATGTGCATAATTATTTTGTTGCAACAAAGTATCACAAGCATTCATGGTAATAAACAAACTCATTAAAACTATTTCTGTTATTAAGATATAGTTTGCATCTGAACGAGGCCAACCATCTAAATCATTACTGATTAATCTTTTTATTTTTAAAACATTTCTTCTAATTAAAAATATTACACAAGCCACTAGTACAAGAAATGCTAATATTTCAAAGGAGTTTATTAGAAAACTATATAAACTAGCCGATACAACTGTTGTTAATACTCTATGTGAACCAGTAATTCCATCAATAACAATTTCAATCACTTCTATATTGATGATTACAAAACCCAAGTACACAACTAAATGCATCAGTGCAACTAAAGGATTTTTGAACATCTTCTTTTGCCCCAATGCTAAAAAAATTAAGTTTTTCCAACGTGCTGCTTTGTTATCATTAATTTCTTCATCTTTTCCTAACAAGATATTTCTTCTTATCACTAAAATATTTTTTGTAAATAAGAAAGTCCCAATTATAAAAAGCAACAAAAACAATAGTTGTGGTAGGTATTGCATGAAAATTATTTTAAATAAATTTATCCTTTCAATTGATTGATTAAATCAATATAAAGTTGAGATGCATTTTCTTTTGTTGTTCCTTTTAGTTGCTCCCAAGCATCGTGTTTTGCTTTTGCTACAAAATCAAAAGGATTAGACGGGGCTTCACTCTCATTGTCACCACTTGTTGCTTGTTTGTATAATGAATATAATTTTAGCAAAATTTCGTTGCTTGGTTTTTCTGCTAAGGTTTTGCTGTTGGTAACGGCAGTTTCAAATTGTTGTTGTAAATTCATTTTTTTTTCTGTTTTGTAAATGTAATTATTGTTCACTTTCTAACATCTTTTTACCCTTTTCAATATAGGCTATATCATCAAAAGTTCTTTTTGGTAGTCGCACCAATTGTTTTAGCACTTCTATTTTTTTTACTGCATTATTGTTTTCTTCATAAGCATCGGCAAGTGTTAAATAATTCAATACAAAATAGGGCTCTAATTTTTTGCATTTTTCTAAATATTTAATACATTCGTCAATTGATGGTTCAGGCAAACCACCATATAAAGTTTTAACAGCAAATTTTTTAAACCAATTTAAAGTTAGCATTTCATAATGCCATTTTCCCACAATAAAATTTGCTAAACCATGATTGGGGTTAATGGCAAGTGCTTTATCTGCATATACTTTAATATCGTTAACTAAGGCAACCTTTTTTTTATTTTCATCTTCTACTTCAGTTAATTTACCACTTACTAATGCTATTAAATAGTAAGAATTAGCGTTGTTACTATCAACCTGCATGGCTCTAATTGCAAAGGCTAAAGCCGATTCATAAAAAATTCTCTTATCGGTATTATTTTTTTTTCTTGCTCCAATATTGCAACTTAATTCAGCGGATTTTTGTAATGATAAATAATGATTGGATTCATTAGCAAGAATTTGCTTGTACACATTTAAAGCTTCAGGCTCTTTAAATTCTATTTCAAAATTTTTAGCTTCTTTTAATAATAGTGCTGTTTCTTGTGCAAACGAAACAGTTGAAAATAACAGTAATAAATTGAAAAAATATTTCATTCTTTAATTTCTTTTGGTTTGATAACTTACAGTAACTGCTCCAATGAATTGATGTATTGGAGGATTTTTTTTAGTGATACTGATATCTATACTTTGAACTTGATTAAATTGCTTTAAAATATCATTAGCTATTTGCGTTAATACATTTTCAAGCAAATCAGTTGGCTGATTCATGTGATAAGATACAATTTCAAAGAGATTTTCGTAATTTACTGTTTCACTAATTTCTATACTTTCTTTATTAATAGCATTTAAATTTACTGAAAGGTTTATAATAAATTTTCCACCAAGATTTTTTTCTTCTGAGTATAATCCATGAAAAGCTTTAAAAACCAAATTTTCTAATTGAATTGAGAACATAAGCGAAGATAAGTTAAGGCTGTTGCTGAATTTTTGAAAACAGAAAATATTTTATAATTTTTAAGATAGATAAATAAGTTTTGGTAAAACTATTTTTTAAGTCAATTTTACCAATATGAATCAGCCACAACTTATTCAAGAAATATTCGATAAAAAAAGTTTTTTATGTGTTGGTTTAGATACAGAGTTGGAAAAAATTCCAAAGTATCTTCAAACTAATAAAAATGCAGTGCTAGATTTTAATAAATCTATCATTGATGCAACCAAAAACTACTGTGTAAGTTATAAAATTAACACAGCTTTTTATGAAGCATTAGGAGTGAAAGGTTGGGAAATTATGGAAGAAACTTTGCATTATATTCCTTCAACTCATTTTAAAATTGCAGATGCTAAAAGAGGCGATATTGGTAATACTTCTGCTCAGTATGCCAAAGCATTTTTTGAAACCTTACCTTTTGATGCTATAACAGTTGCACCTTATATGGGTGAGGACAGTCTTCGTCCTTTTTTAGAATATGAAAGCAAAACCACCATTGTATTAGGATTAACTAGTAATAAAGGTGCACAGGATTTTGAATTACTTAAAACTGGTGAAGAATATCTTTTTGAAAAAGTAATTTCAACCATTGCAAAATGGGGTACAACAAATAATGTAATGTTTGTTGTTGGTGCAACACAAGCTGAACAATTGATACAAATTCGAAAAATTATTCCAGATCATTTTTTACTAGTGCCTGGTGTTGGTTTTCAGGGAGGAAGTTTGCATGATGTGGCAAAATATGGTATGAATAAAAATGTTGGTTTATTGGTAAATGCAAGTAGGGCAATTATTTATGCAGGTAAAGAAGAAGAGTACACTTCAGAATCAGCAACAATAGCTCATCAATATCAGGTTGAAATGGAAGAATTGATGCAAAAATATTTATGAACTGATAAATTTTGAGATAAAAATGGTTTGTTTAAAAAATAAATTTAAATTTAAACCCTAAACTAATTGAACATGGTAAAATTTAATGACATTAAAATTGGCGATTTCTTAAGAGCAGAATATGAAGGAAAATTTTGGGATGGAGAAGTTGTTTCACTAAATGGAGATGAAAAACAAATTTGTGTAAAAACCGAAATACAAGAGTTTTGGTTTGAAACAGATAAGCTACAAGGTATTCCTTTAACTGACGCTGCTTTGTTAAATATGAATTTTACTAAGCAAATGAATGAAGATGGTTCAGTTAAATATTCCAAAGGTCCTTTTAGATTAGTTACACCCGAAAAAGGAAATTTTTCACATTTTGATATGTGGTATAGAGAAGATAGAAGGCATAATCCAGATGTTCATTTTGTACATCAATTGCAAAATCATTATTTGGATATGACTAAAGTTCATCTTACTGCTGACCCTGTTTAACATAAACATTAATTTATTGAATGCAGTTATTCTTACATCTTCATCAAAATAAAATTTCTTATTATAATGAGGGTAAGGGGAAAATTATTGTTTTACTGCATGGCTTTGGAGAAGATAAAAATATTTGGCAAAATCAAATCAATCTATTAAAAACAAAGTACCAAATCATTGTTCCTGATTTGCCAGGTTCAGGAAATTCAAGTTTACTTGAAGGCAATAATATATCAATTGATGATTATGCAAATTGGCTATTTGAATTTATTAATCATGTAGTTCCTCCTCAACAAAAAATTATTTTATTGGGTCATAGTATGGGTGGTTACATTACTTTAGCTTATGCTAAAAAATATTCTAAAACCCTTACTGCATTTGGATTAATTCATTCTACTGCATTTGCAGACAGTGAAGAAAAGAAAGAGGTTCGTAAACGAGGTATTGAATCAATCAATGAATATGGAGCTTTTGCCTTTTTAAAAAACACCATTCCTAATCTATTTTCAAAACAATTTAAAGTTACTCAAAATGAAAAAGTTGAGGCTTTAATTGATAAAGGAAAAGAGTTTACAGCAATTGCAATACAACAATATTCTAAAGCAATGATGAATAGAAAAGAAGCAACTGAAATTTTAATTACAACCAGCTTGCCTGTTTTATTTGTTATGGGTACTGAAGATATTGCAGCACCATTGCAAGATGTGTTACAACAATGTCATTTACCTAAAAAATCTTATGTACATATTGTAGAACATGTAGCACACATGAGCATGTTAGAAGCACCTGAAAAACTGAATAATATTATAAACTTTTTTGTTGAAGATATTAATTGTCTTTAGTTTCTACATCTCCATATTTATTAATCAATCTTTCTAAAAAGCTTGAGGTAAATGAAACGATAATACTAAATAATAAAGCACTTCCCCAACCATTTACTTTAAATCCCTCTACCAATTCAGAAGCCCAGTAAACAATTAAAATATTTATTACTAAAAGAAATAAGCCTAAAGTAAAAATGGTAATTGGAATTGTAAAAACAATTAAAATTGGCTTTACAAAACTGTTTAGCAAACCTAATACTACTGCTACCATCATAGCTGTTAGTGTACTATCAACAGATACTCCTTTTAAAATGTACGATGCTAATAAAACTGCTACAGCAGTTAGTATAGCTTTTGTAAAAAATTTTATCATAATGCAATTTTAAATAACAACAA
This sequence comes from Chitinophagaceae bacterium, assembly GCA_031430075.1. GTDB lineage: Bacteria > Bacteroidota > Bacteroidia > Chitinophagales > Chitinophagaceae > CAIVPM01. The sequence goes on from JANPAT010000149.1 coordinate 21,751, forward strand.
GTTCATAAAACTCATTTGGGGTTAAATATTTTTTTGAAAGTTCATTTAATTCTTCAACAGAAATCGTTTTAATTGTTTGAATGGCATTCTTAAAATAATCTTCAGTAAGATTATTGAGAATGTATGATTTCCAACGATTGATAATTTGAAAAGGGCCATCTAAATCACCTAAAATTGAGCCTATCATATAATTACGAACCAAATCTAATTCTTCCTGATCAATTAATTCATCTTGTATAATTTTCATTTCCTTATACACTTCTTCAATGGTTGCTGCATACACATCACGACCACATTCTGTACTAATCATCCAAGCACTATGGTGAATATAATTTTGAAGATAGGAATGTATGCCATAAGTGTATCCTTTATCTTCTCTAATATTACTCATTAATCTTGAGCCGAAAAATCCTCCATAAATAGTATTTAAAACCAAAGTTTTTTGAAAGTCAGGATGATGTTTATTTGGAAAAGGTCGTGCAATTCTAATAGCAGCTTGAACTCCATTAGTATCATTAATAATAGTTACCTTTTTATCTGTAGCTGGTTGTAATGCAATTGAATTAAATGCAATAGTATTTTTACCAAAAGGTAAATGACCAAATGCTTTGTTTAAAATGGCCACATAATCTTTAGGTAATTTGCCAGCAATAAATATTTTACAATTACCATTTTGATAATATTGTTGATAGAATTTGTTTAAACTTTCAGTATCCACTGCATCATAATCTAATGTTGAAGTATATCGTCCATAAGGATGATGAAAACCATATAATGATTCATCAATTAATCTGTTAGCAACAAAATCGCATTTTTTTAAGTTAACTTCTAATCGTTGTTTTTGATTTTGCTTGTAAATGTCTAACTCAGATTCAGGAAAAATACTTTCCTCTAAGAGCTCAGTAATAACAGGCGTTAGATGATGTAAGTGTTTGCTTAAAGTATGTAAACTTATTGTGGCTGTTTCATTATAACAACTTCTGTTTAAGAAAGCACCATAATAATCGAAGTGTTCATTTATTTCGAAAGCGGTTTTATTTTTTGTGCCATTTTTTATTAAAAAATTGGTTGATGCTGCAATAATATTTTTATCCTCGTACCAATTTCCAGCATCAAAAACTAATTCTACATGCATTACTTCTTGCTCTCCTGCTTCTATTGAATATACAGGTGTTCCATTATCTAATGTAGAAAAAGTATATGGCTTTAAATCTAAAGAATATTCAAGAGGGCTTTTTATATGTGGATGAGCTGTTCTGTTGAGCATGTGCTTAGTTGTTACTATAATATCTTAATGTATTACTATTGGTATGATTAAAAATTTGATTGCTATAATTTAAAATATCTTCAGAAGTAATGAGTTGATATTTTTCTAATTCATTTTTCATTAATTCAGCATCGCCTAAAAATTCGTAAAATGCTAAACTATTTGCTCTACTCATTAATGCCATATCTTCAAATGCAATTACACTTTCTGTTTTATTTTTTACTTTTTCTAGTTCGTTTTCACCAACCAAGTTTTCTCTCATCAAATTCAATTCCTCTTCAATAGCATCTTCTGCTTCTTGAAATGTTTTGCCTTTAACTAATTTACCTTCAATAGCTATTAAACCCTTTTCAACACTACCAAAATGAAAACAATCGAGGTTAGAAAATATTTGTTTTTCTTTTACTAATTTTTGAAATAAACGAGATGAACCACTACCACCTAAAATATCAGTAATTAAATCTGCAACATAATATCCTTTTTCTAAACGAGAATCAATATGCCAAGCTTTAATAAATGCATCAAAAGGCACATCGGCTTTAACTTCTAAAACTTTTGCTGCTAATTGTTTGGGTTCTATTGGTAAATTTCTTTGATATTTTTCACCAGATGGAATATTGCCAAACCATTTTTCTACAAGTTCAAGTGCATAGTTGGTATCAATGTTGCCAGCAACTACAACAATGGCATTAATTGGACTATAATGTTTTTTGAAGAATAATTGTACGTCTTGTAATGTTGCATTTTCAACATGACTCAATTCTTTACCTATGGTCATCCATTTATATGGATGAGTGGTGTAAGTAAGGTCACGCATTTTTGCCCAAATATCACCATAAGGTTTGTTGATATAGTGCTCTTTAAATTCTTCACAAACTACTTTACGTTGAACATCTAAACTTTTTTCACTGAAGGCTAAACTTAACATTCTATCACTTTCGAGCCATAAAGCTGTTTCAATATTTTCTGCAGGAAGCTGACAATAATAATTAGTTAAATCGTTAGTGGTGTAAGCATTATTTTCTCCACCAGCAATTTGTAAAGGAGTATCATATTCAGGAATATTGATACTGCCACCAAACATTAAATGCTCAAATAAATGAGCAAAGCCAGTCTTGTTAGGGTCTTCATCTCTTGCACCAACATCATACATCACATTTACAACAGCCATTGGTGTGCTTCTATCTTCATGGATTAACACCCTTAATCCATTCGATAAAATAATTTTTTTATAAGGAATCATTTTTTTAAAATTATTGCAATATTAGGCTATTCAGTCAGAGTGATTTTACTATTTTGAAAATCAATGTGGGCTTCAACAAAACGTATTTCAGCATAGGTATAATTTTCGCTTAATTTTTCTTTGATTAAAGTTAATGATGGTCTTTCGTCAAATTCAGAAAATGCTTTTTCAACAATGCCAATTTTATGATAAGGCAACAGCTCTTCAATTTTAATTGTACCATTTGAAACGAAGTTGAGTAAATGACCTTCAATAGTTGATACAGTTAAATTTCTTTCTATGGCAACTTCTTGAATATTTTTTCCACTTTTAAATAACTCAAGTGAAATTTCTTTGGTACTTGTTTTATTAGTTTTTGCTGGTTCTTTCTTCTCTGCAACTTTGATTTTTGTATGAATTAAAGAAGAAAGTTTATGTTGATTACAATAATTAATAATAGCTTCTAAAAAAATAAAACCATAATGCTCTACTTTAATTTTTCCAAATCCAGTGATTTGTTGTAATTCAGATTTTGTTTGTGGTAAATAAGTTGCCATTTCATCTATACTTTTAGTGCTGGCCACCATAAAAATTTCTTCTCCAGTTTCTTCACAAATCTCATCTCTTACATCTTTTAAAATATTATACAAAACTGGATTTGTTTTATGCTGATATGTTGAAGTTGATTTTCCAGAATAAGTATTTACTTTAAATGGTGGATGAATAAATTGTTTTTTAGCATTTAAATATTTTTCAAAATCAAAACCATTCATTAAATTTTCTAATATGTATTTTTTAAAAGTAAGCAGTTCAAAAATTAATTTTATTAATTCATTAATTGTTTTTGAGTGATTTTTATTGTCTGTTACAATAGTGCAAAATTCAATGAATTCAATAGTTCTGGTTAATTCTGCAGTGAAATAGATTGCTGCTTTTTTAAATCTTTCTTGTAAAGGATTGTTCTCTTCTATAGTTAATTTATTATTTTCTAAAGTATTTAATTCATTAATAAAACCATTCCCAACTTTTAATAAATGATTTATTTTTTGGGATAAATTATTGGAGAATTCAAAAGATGATTTTGTAAAAGTGCTTTCATTCTCCTTGAGGATGCCTAATAGTTTTGAATTCGAAACAGCTTCTTTATTGTAATTAAACAATTCTTGTAAAGTAGATAATTGGTGTAACTTTTTTTCGAAGTCAAGACTTTCCTTTAGCTGATTAATTTTATTCTGCTTACAATAATTTGAAATATGTTCATCAATAAATAAACTTTTATTGGTGATTTTGCTTACTAAAATAATTCCATTTAAAGTTCTGCACCTACTTAGTGCAACATAAACTTGACCTGGAGCAAATGCACTGCCAGCATCAATAATAGCTTTATCAAAAGTTAAACCCTGACTTTTATGAATGGTAATAGCCCAAGCTAATCGTAAAGGATATTGTGTAAAAGAACCAATTACGGTTTCTTCAATAATTTGCTTTTCTATATTCAAAGCATATTTTATATTTTCCCATCTGTACTTATCAACTTTAATTTCATCAATATCATCTTTACACTTAACAAGAATTTCATCATCATTAATTTTTGTAATCGTTCCAATTTTTCCATTAAAGTATCTTTTGCTTTTATCTAAATCATTTTTGGTAAACATAACTTGAGCACCAAGTTTCAATTCTAAGTTTTCTTCAACTGGATAAATTTTTTCAGAAAAGTCATCTTCAATAATTGCTTTAAAAAAATAAGATACTGATGTAAGATTTTGTAATGCTTCTGAATTTATTGCATCTGCTCTTTTATTATGAGTTGTTAAGGTAATAAACCCATCTTCATGGGTTGCATTAAACTCTGGTTTGTAATGTTTTTGCAATATTTCATAAGCATCTTCATCTAATGAATTATTTCTTATTTTATTTAATAAACCAATAAAGTTTTCATCATCTTGCCGGTATATTTTTTCAAGTTCAATATAGGCAGGATCAGTTTCTTTCATCACCATACTATCAAAAAAATATGGACTTGAATAATATTGTGAAAGTAAACTCCACTCTTCATTTGGAACAACTGGTGGAAGTTGATATAAATCGCCAATTAGTAAAAGCTGTAAGCCACCAAAAGGCTTATTGTGTTGATTCCTGTAGTGACGAAGAATCGTATCTAAAGCATCTAAAACATCACAACGAACCATGCTTACTTCATCAATAATGAGTAATTCTAATTTCTGAATAATGGCAATTCTTTCTTTGTTCAGTTTTGTTTTTGCTAGTAATTGATGTTTATCTGTTGCAAACTCATTTTGATTTCCCCAATTTAATTTTTGTGGTACAAATGGTGTAAAGGGTAATTGAAAAAAAGAATGTATGGTAACACCACCTGCATTTATTGCAGCAACACCTGTTGGGGCAACCACTGCAATTTGTTTTTGAGAATGTTCTTTAATGTATTTTAAAAAAGTGGTTTTACCAGTACCAGCTTTACCTGTTAAAAAAATGGAACGATTGGTGTAATGAATAAATTCCTCGGCAAGTTTAAAGTTTATATTCTTAGCATCTGTTTCCATCGGGAAGTAAAAATAAAACAATTTTTAAGCGGTAATTAATTTTATTTGTAGTTCTTTAATTTCGTAACTATTATCATTCTGCCTTATGAATAAAATTTCAATTACTTTTTTTCTGTTTTTTTCAAATCAGGTTTTTTCTCAAATATCCAATAGTTCTGAAATTTTTCTTCAAATTAAGAAACTTAAAATTTTAGGAAGTGTGTTATATGTTGGTGCTCATCCTGATGATGAAAACAATACTTTATTACCTTATTTAGCAAAAGAAAAATTATATAGAACTGCTTATTTAAGTTTAACAAGAGGTGAAGGAGGACAAAATTTAATTGGCAGCGAACAAGGAATTGATTTGGGTTTAATTAGAACTCAAGAACTTTTAGCTGCCAGAAATATTGATGGTTGTGAACAATATTTTACCAGAGCTTTTGAATTTGGTTATAGCAAAACTTTAGATGAAACCATGAAAATGTGGGATAAAGAAAAACTTGTAGAAGATGTGGTTTGGGTAATACGAAAGTTTAAACCAGATGTTATTATAACACGATTTCCACCAGATAATAGAGCTGGTCATGGGCATCATGCAGCTAGTGCTTTAATTGCCAATGAAGCTTTTATTGCTGCTGCTGATACTACAAAATTTACTTATCAATTTGCAATGGGTGTAACAACCCATCAAGCAAAAAGAATTTTATGGAACACTTTTAATTTTGGAGCAAATAATACCACTTCTGAAAATCAATTGAAAAATGACGTAGGTGTTTATAACAATTTACTTGGCATGAGTTATGGAGAAATTGGTGCTATTGCTAGAACCATGCATAAAAGTCAAGGTGAAGGCAGACCCAAGCGTAGAGGTGTTTTGAATGAATATTTTTCTCATACTGCAGGATCAAAAGTATCGAAAGATTTGATGGATGAAGTTGATGTAAGTTGGAAGAAAATTAGTGATGATAATTCCATTGATCAACTCATTGATTCAATTATTAATCAATTTCAATTTGCAGAACCAGAATTAAGTGTAGCAGTTTTAAACAAACTATATCAATTAGTTCAACATTTACCAAACAGCAATTGGAAAAATTATAAGCTTTCAGCTATTCAAGAAATTATTGAGGCTTGTAGTGGCATTTTTGTAGAAGCTATAAGTAATCGGGAAAAAATTATTCAAGGAGATACACTAAAAGCAACATTTAATGTTTACAACAGAAAAAATTTGTCAATAAAATTATTAAAAATTAATGTTGAAAAATTTGATACAACCCTTCAAAAAAGTATTTTAAACAGCTCTAATTTTTCATTTACAAAACAAATTTTCGTAGCCGAAAATAGAAAACTTACTCAACCTTATTGGCTAGAAAAATCTATGCAGAATAATATTTTTGAAGTGGAAGATAAATATTTGATTGGAGAATCAAATTCTGCACCTGCTTTTATTGCATCATTTCAAATTAATATTGCAGGACAAGATTATGAATTTAAAAAACCTATATTATATAAATATGTTGACCCTGTTAGAGGTGAGTTATATGAACCTTTAACTATTCTTCCAAAACTTACAATTGAAGTAGATGCTCCAATAAAAATGAAGGTTAAATACAAAGAGATTAATGCTTTAGTTAATGTTCAATCCAACACAAAAAATCTTGAAGTAAAATTCAATACCAACAATGATGTTTTACCAACTAAAACTAAATTAAAATTTACTGAAGATAAAAATCTTCAACAAATTGCCATCAACATCAAATCAAAAGAAGAAAAAATATATACTATTGAATTAGTTGAACCAAAAACCAACAATATTTATAATAAAACCCTTCACCAAATTCAATACAACCATATTCCTAATATTAGCTATTTCACTAATGCAAGTATTGAAGTAAAGAATTTGAATGTTAAAACTATTGAGAAGAAAATTGGCTATATAGTTGGAGCTGGAGACTTTGTTCCTGAAGCATTACAACAATTAGGCTACGAAGTAGATTTTCTTTCAGAAAAGGATATTACAATAAATAATCTTTCAAAATATCAAGCCATAGTTACTGGTATCAGAGCTTATAATATTTACGATTGGTTATTAATTAAAAATGATATTCTAAACCAGTATGTAAAAAATGGTGGAAACCTTATTGTACAATATATTAAGAGTAATACTCTTAATGGGAAAAAAATACAAGCTGGACCTTATGCTTTTTCTATCAGTGCACAATTAAGAATAACTGAAGAAAATGCACCAGTAAGTTTTGCTTTACCTAATAACATAGTTTTTCATCAACCCAATCACATCACACAAGAAGATTTTAAAAATTGGTTTCAAGAAAGAAGTACTTATCAAATTGAAAAAGCCGATAGTAGTTTTGAATATCCTTTAAGTATGCAAGATGTTAATGATAAACCAAGCACTGGTAGTTTAGCTATTGCAAAATATGGAAAAGGAAATATGGTTTATTTAAGTTTAGCCATGTTTCGACAATTACCAGCAGGAGTTTCTGGTGCTTACAGATTAATGGCAAATATTATTTCTTTACCAAAAAATTAATATGCAACAAAGAAAAAAAATTGGAGCTGTTACTTTAATTATTATTGGTTTGCTTATTGGTTATGCAATTAAAAATGTTCGAGTGGGTTTAGTTCTTGGCTTATTACTAGGTTTGTTAGCCAGTGGGTTATTAACTAATAAAAATTAATTTATGGATAATCAAAATAAAATTCCATTTTTCTCTTCATGGAAAAAATGGTATGTTTTTGTACTGCTCTTTTTATTGGTAGAAATTATTTTATTTTATTGGTTTACTAAATACTTTTTATGAGTCAATTAGATTGGGTAGTGCTTACAGTTACTTTACTTATCATTATCAGTTTTGGCTTATATAAAAGTCGTACTTCAAAAAATTTAGATGGTTATTTTTTAAGTAATCGCAGTATGCCCTGGTACCTTGTTTTGCTTAGCATAATGGGTACACAAGCAAGTGCCGTTACATTTCTTTCAGCACCTGGCCAAGCTTTTACAGATGGAATGCGATTTGTACAATATTATTTTGGGTTGCCTATTGCTATGGTGGTGTTGAGTGTAACATTTGTACCATTATTCAGTAAACTAAAAGTGTTTACAGCATACGAGTATTTAGAACAAAGATTTGATGTTAAAGTAAGAAGCTTTACAGCTTTTTTATTTTTATTATCGAGAGGATTATCAACTGGAATTAGCATTTATGCACCTTCTATTATATTATCTTCTTTATTGGGTTGGGATATTTTTTACACCAATATTTTAATGGGTGGCTTATTAATTATTTATACTGTAAGTGGTGGAGCAAAAGCTGTTGCATATACTCAAACATTACAACTCGTTATTATTTTCTGTGGCATGTTCGCTGCTGGTTATTATATCATTCATTTATTGCCTAAAGAAATTGGTTTTATTGATGCTTTAAAGATTAGTGGAGCTAATGGAAAATTGAATGTGATTACAACAGGAATTACAAAAAATGGATTTGAATGGAAAGATAAATACAATTTAATTAGTGGTGTTATTGGTGGATTTTTCTTGGCACTCAGTTATTTTGGAACAGATCAAAGTCAAGTAGGCAGATATTTAACAGCAAAAAATGATAAAGAAAGTAAGATTGGTTTATTGATGAATGGATTGGTAAAAGTTCCTATGCAATTTTTTATTTTATTATTAGGAGCTTTGTTGTTTGTATTTTATCAATTTAAGCCAATGCCTGTTTTTTTTGATAAAGCTGCTGAAACTAAAGTATATCAATCAGCTTATAAGGATTCATTTGCAAATGTTCAACATGCTTATTATAAAGTGCAAGAGCAAAAAAAGGTTTTAAGTATTCAACTTTTACAAAATAATAATGATGTAGTTAAATCAAAAATTAAAGAATTTAAAGTTCAAGAAGATTCCTTAAGAAAATTGGCCTCTCATTACACTGTGGTCTCAAAATCATCTGCTGATGGAAAGGACACTAATTATATTTTTTTAAGATTTGTAATTGATTTTTTGCCAAAAGGGTTAATTGGTTTATTAATTGCCATCATTTTTTTATCAGCTTGGGGTAGTATTGCTGCTGCCTTAAATTCTTTGGCAAGCTGTACCATTATTGATTTTCATTTAAGATTTACTAAAAAAATATCAACAGAAAAACAACAATATAATTTATCTAAAATATACACTTTAGTATGGGGTGTATTTTGTATAGTAGTTGCTGAATTAGCTACTGGTATTGGAAGTTTAATTGAAGCAGTAAATGTATTAGGCTCCTTATTCTATGGTGTTATACTAGGTATATTTCTTACTGCGTTTTATTGTAAAAACGTACAAGCAAAAGCTGTTTTAATTGCAGCTGTGATTACAGAAATATGTGTGGTTGTGTTATTTATACTAGATAGTAAAAACATTATTGGTTTAGGTTTTTTATGGTTAAATGTTGTTGGATCTTTATTACTTGTTTTTATTGCTTTGCTTTTGCAAAGAGTTTTTAAAATAACCTATCTTCACACACTTAAATAAATTGGAATGAGTATTGAATTACAAAAACCTATAATTGGAATTTCTTGTGGCGATATTAATGGAATAGGAATAGAATTAATTATTAAATCATTTGCAAATAATGAAATTTTTAATTTATGTACTCCTGTAGTTTTTGCAAATAGTAAGTGTATCAATTTTTATAGAAAAGGATTATCTGAAATAAATATTAATTACAATATCACTAAAGATTTAAGTCGCCTAAATCATAAGCAACTTAATATTTACAATGCCTGGGAAGATGAAATTCAAATTAACCCAGGAATACAAAATGAAATAGGAGGTAAGTATGCTTTAATTTCTTTAACAACAGCTACTCAGGCTTTAAAAGAAAATAAAATTGATGCATTAGTAACTGCTCCCATTAATAAAAAAAATATTCAAAGCGAAGATTTTAAACATAGTGGACATACACCTTATTTTAAAGAAATATTTGCTGCAAAGGATGTAGTAATGTTCATGGTTGCAGAAAATTTACGAGTTGGGTTGGTTACTGAGCATTTGCCCATATCGCAAATAGCAAATGCTATTACTAAAGATGCTATCATCAGTAAATTAAATATTATAAACACTTCCCTGCAAAAAGATTTTGGAATAGATAAACCCCGTATTGCTGTTCTTGGTTTAAACCCTCATGCTGGTGACGAAAGTTTAATAGGTAAAGAAGAAGAAACTATTATTAGACCAGCTATTTTAGAAGCTAAAAAGAATATGATGGTTTTTGGACCTTATAGTTCAGATGCTTTTTTTGCACGTGCTCAACATGAAAAGTTTGATGCAGTTTTAGCAATGTATCACGATCAAGGATTAATACCATTTAAATCATTGGCTATTGGCGAAGGAGTGAATTATACAGCTGGCTTGCCTGTTGTTCGTACAAGTCCTGATCATGGAACTGCATTTGATATTGCTGGAAAAGGAATTGCAAACCATACCTCTTTTTTGGCTGCAATTTTCGAAGCTATTGATATTGTTAGAATGAGAAAAGGTTATGCAGATGCTCGTTCAAACCCATTAAGAAAAATGAGTTCAAGAATTATGGCAAATGCTGTTGATGAATAAGCTTATCAATTGAAAAAAACTTCTTTTAATTTTACTTCAACTTTACTTTCTTGGCATAAAAAAGATAATAAAAGAATTATGCCTTGGAAAGGAGAAAAAGATCCTTACAAAATTTGGTTGAGTGAAATTATTTTACAACAAACCAGAGTGGAGCAAGGTTTAGCATACTACAATAAATTTATTCAACATTATCCTAACATTAAAAAACTTGCTGCTGCGAAGGACGAAGAAGTGTTTAAACTTTGGGAGGGTTTAGGATATTATAGTAGATGTAAAAATTTATTATTTACTGCTCGAGAAATTGTAAAGCAATATGATGGAGTTTTTCCAGAGGATTATAATGATATATTAAAGTTAAAAGGAATTGGAAAATATACTGCTGCAGCAATAACTTCTTTTGCATATAATCAATCCTATGCAGTGGTTGATGGAAATGTTTTTAGAGTTTTATCGAGAGTGTATGGTATTGAATTGCCCATTGATAGCCTTAGTGGAAAAAAACATTTTGAACATCTTGCCCAAGAGTTATTAGATAAAAATGAACCAGCAGTATACAATCAAGGCATCATGGATTTTGGTGCAACAATTTGCAAACCAAAATTACCAGAGTGTCCTTCATGTGTGTTTAAAAATGATTGTAAAGCTTACAAACAAAATCTTGTTTCTGTTCTTCCAGTAAAAGAGAAAAAATTAATTCAACAAACAAGGTGGTTTTATTATGTTGTGTTTAATTATAAAAATAAAGTTTTAATAAAGAAAAGAACGGCAAAAGATATTTGGCAAAATCTGCATGAGTTTTATTTGATGGAATCAAAAGAAAATGAAAAATACGATTCAGAAAAAATAAAAACAAAACTGAATTCTTTGCTTATTGATTCTAAGTTTGAGGTTGTTTCTATTTCGAAAGAACAACAGCAAAAGCTCACACATAGAATTATTAAAGGATGTTTTATAAAAATTAATCTCACTAAAAAAATAGAAATAGAAAATTATTTTTGGGTTGATAAAGTTGATATTCAACAATATTCTTTTCCAAAATTTATTAATACATTTTTAAAAACTAAAAA